>JASHRR010001480.1 GCA_030037185.1 Xanthobacteraceae bacterium
CCGGTCGGAAACTGCTCATAATCGGCGCTTATATTGCAATCGGCCAAGAAATAAGAAGAAAATGAGCAAAAAATCTAACTCAGCAACCCAAACTTAGAACAGAGTCGCAACGTCGACAAATCGACGGAAATCTCTCTCGACACACGGTCGGACCCCACGCTGGATTGACGGCATGCTGCCTGGATAGGGGTCAACACCGAGTGGCCAAGATCGAGGATCCCTTCGCGTGACGGGAACCAGAATAGCGCGCAAGACTCGATGTTACGTTGTCATCGGATGATTGGCTCCCCGAACTTTACAGGCGTCAGGCGGCTCCCGTGAAGGGTTTCCCCCTTGCGCGCCCTTGCGCGTGAATATTTTTCAGTCAGAATTCAAAAACAACCATAGGTAATTCGAACATTGCGTGGCGGTCGGAGGCCTGGAGCCGGGCGCAAGCCCGGCGTGCCGAACTCGGGCACGAGCGAAAGGATCAAATATCTCGGGCCTGTAGGCGAGCGCGCGATCGCCGTTGTTGTCGACGCGATGCAGAACCCTGCGGCGCCCTGGTCAAGCCGAGTCCAGGCTGCCGGCATGGCTGCAGACAGGGCTTTCGGGCACGCGCCGACCTCGGTCAGCTTTGAGGTGACAAAGAGGCTCAACGATTTGACGATCGAAGAGCGCCGCGCGCGCTTGAAGCTCGTCTTGAGGCGATCGCTTCATCGAGGTGACGCCGCTGTGTGGTCTCAGGTGGTTAACGGCGACAAAGGCCCGTAGACTCGCAACTTCCGAGCGAGCGGCGCGTCACCGGGAGGCAGCTGGGACTCGCCGGACCGCGCCTTTCCCGTTGTAGTTGCGGGGGATCTTGTCGCTGGTGAGGCCCCTGGGAGGACCTTGTTTTGGGCGAGGGCGAGCACCGGCCGCCGGGGGGTCGCATCATGCGGCGCTTCGGCCGAAAAGGTGTGGGACCCCATAAACCGTGAGGCGATATTTTGCGCTGCCGGTGTCCTGTCGGCGGCGCCGCTCACTTACTCCCCCGCGCGGCACCGACCGCGATTTCGTGGTGTTTTGCTTTACTAAGCCGGCGCGCGCTTCGGAGGAGAGCGCGCTTGCTGGTACCCCTCGAAAGCGGTGTCTTGGCGCCCAAGGGCACATTCACTTCAACTGCTCACCAGCAATCAGTGCGGAATCACGGAGACGCTCTTGTTCGCACACGGCGTCACCCATCACATGTTAGGCCGCCTGGTAGCAGCAAGCTCGCGACAATCCAGCGTGAGACCATTGAGTCTGGTGACCAGACAATCGAAATTGGCCCCATCATCATCACGAAAGCAAGTTTCGTTTCGGAACGCCGCCGCTGTGGCGGCCGGCGCCGTGCAGTGTGGTCTGAAAGTAACCTATTGCAGCCGTCCGCGATTAAGCAGTTGTGCTATGCACTCATATCGCCATGGCAACAAGAGAGCACGTACCGGAATTCCATAATGGGCCATAGAAAGTGATGTTCGACCCACCAAAGCCATCACGACCCGTCGAGCGCTACTTCTCGCATTCCCAGCTCTTTATACAAGCGGACTGCTCCCGTAGGATTGTCCACCTGAACTTTCAGATCGACGTGCTTCACGTCCCGGTGCCGAAATTCCCAAAATACTTTCCTCAGCAGTGCCGTCGCGATTCCGCGCCGACGTACTAGGGGATGGACAACCAAGTCTTTGATGAAGGCGCTGGTCCAGCATTGAGCGATTCCAACAATCTCCTGCCGCTCATTGATCGCGATAAAACAAAGGTCGGGGGCAAACTCGCCGTCATCTCGAATGCTGGGCCACCACTCTTCAAATGCTCCGATGTGGCCTCCGCCTTGAGCGTAGCCGACCTCAAGTAGGCGGTGAACTGTCGGCGCATCGTCAGCGGCAAACGTCCGCACGCGATAGCCGCTCGGGCAAGTCGGTGGGGCGACCGCTGCAGTTAAGTCGCGTCGGAGGCGTTGCACCCTATCGTCCATGGGCAGGAAACCTCTATCTAAGACTGCCGAGTATGAGTTAGGGGACCCCATCCCAGCATCACTCGCTGGTCGGGTAGGAGCATGGCCAGACCATTCCATTTGCAGACTCGTGGAGAAGTCAAGATGGCGCGCAGTCCGACCGTATATTCTGAGCTAAACGCCATTTTGACTGATCTCGTCGAAGGCGCAAAATCTGCGCTGAAGGACAATTTGATCGGCGTATATCTGCAGGGTTCCTTCGCTGTGGGCGATCACAGCGCATATAGCGACTGCGATTTCATAATCGTTGTTGGTCGAGACCTCGTGTTCGGGGAACTGCAGGCGCTCCACCGGCTGCATAAGGAGATTCATTCGCTGCCTTATCCATACTGGCGCAGAGGACTTGAAGGCTCCTACGCACCGGCGGCGATCCTGCGCCGCTGGTCAACCACCCCGCGGGATCCTCCTGGCGAGCCGAGGCCAGATGATTGGGCCGATCCGGGAACCTCTGGGACACCGCCCCGGGTCTACCCGTTCTGGTATCTCGATCATGGGGCTGACACGCTGGTACGCTCGGAGCATGACAACGCGCAGGTTGTCCGATGGTGTTTGCGCGAAAAGGGTCTGGTGCTGACCGGGCCTGACCCGCGGGATCTGATAGACCCGGTTTCACCTACGGCCCTGCGTGCGGAAGTCCGCGAAACGATGGATCGTTGCCTGTCCACGGGTCTGCCAATGCCGATGATTGCCTGGCAGGCATTCTGGGTTGGTCTTTATTGCCGGATGCTTCACACACTCGCGACCGGGGAGGTGAGCTCGAAAAAGCAGGCGATGAACTGGGCTCTTAACAACCTGGATCCGCAGTGGCACGGCCTCATCGCCCGGCGGCGAAGATGCTGAAGAAAGGTGATGAGGCGCACTCTTCCCTTCCTGCCGATCCCGTCGAAACCGAAACCACCTGTAAATTTGCCGCCCAAAGCATTGCCTCCGCTGACCAACCGGGACTTGTCTAGGCCGTTCGTCTCCTTATGGCCCACCTTTGCCCACTTGCGCGGTGCACAAGGTCAAGAGGTTTTTTCTGCCCTCTACATTTTTTCGACTCCGACTCCACGTTACGCTCACTGCGAGCGCATCTCTGCATTCATGGCAACGGCAGCCCCTTCCGCTTGGCCGCGCTGAGCGGTCAACCCCCGCTTGCCCGTAAGGGCCGCGCCTTCAGGCGCGAGGGGTTGACGGCGAAAGCGCGCGCCGAGCGACAATAGTGTTGCCATGCTGCATCGCTGCAACGCTGGTTCTTCCGTTTCCGATGGTTTCTGAGGCGGAGCCCTTGAACGCTATGCGGCACTCGCCGCATCCGCTCATATCCGGTTGGGGCAAGCCCCTTTGTACCAAGGTGCCTCTTGCAACAGTGCGAGGGCATAGGGCTCCAAGGGGGATGGGACCCTTCTATCTAGCGGCGTGTTGAGCCACGCTGGCGACCGGTGACACATCCACCTTGGAATCAGTAACGTTCCGTTCCCCAGCGATTATCAGATCTTCAGAATGGCGCCGTCAGGCACGAGAGCCGTCTCCAGATAGCGCCAGAGTGCGATCAGCATCAGCCTGGCGGCGCTTTAAGCGTCTGGTTCCACAAACGGGTGGGCGTCGCAGTAGCACGCAAGCTTTTTCGCAAACATTGTTAATGTGGAGCGTAGATGGAGATAGTGTTAAAGTGCCAATCGAGGGTTTCCTAGAATGGGCCACGGCATGGGAGCAAACCGCCCGGTGGAAACGCTCTCATTGCCGCCGCATCGCTTCACGGATCCCGGCATGACCTCGTGATCCGCTGAAATATGTGGCTCAAGGAATTCGATGCAAAATCTCATTCCTGACGGATAATCCGGAAAGACGGGATCATCTGGCTATGCGGCGTCTCTTCAAAATGAGGGCCGATGAGGGGCTTGCCTGTAATTGCTTGCGCCGCGCTTATCCTGACGTTGGCATCAGTCGCGATCGTCGGAGTGGAATTGTCCGTGTTTGCCACCACTTCCCTGTTTTTGGTCTGCAGTCTCTGGCCTGGCCCCCAACGCTAGCTCTCTGACGCCGGATGGCCCGCCGACGAACAACTCTAGCGCGCGGCGCGCCTTCCGGTTGAGACGACGTTTTCGAAGGGGCGGCGCCGTATAGAAAGCCCGCCGTCGTCGAGGTCGCAAACTGCGGATCACGGCTGCAGGGCGCAACGCTCTGGCGGCCGAAGACTAAGTTCTCCCTTGCAAGTCGTGCACCGACCTGCGTGGAACACCCCTCCGGGCCCCGCGTTGGCTTGGGAGTTACCCGAAGATTCACGCAAGCTTTGCGCGTCTCTGGAGGAAAGAGGGCATAAGCACCGCCGGAAAACCGTCACAACCTTGGTTGGGAGCACATGTCAGATCTGACATTGGCGAATACGCCGAGTGCCGCGGCCGTCGTCGCCAAGCCAAATCTCGATCAGAAGCCGCACGTCAGCGTGACGGCAGTCTGTATTCTTTTCCTGGTCAGCGGGATCGGTTACGCCGCCTATGGCGTTGTCACGGACACGAGCAGTGTCGGCGAGACATTGACACTTGGCGCTTTCGTCCTGCTCGGTGTCGCCCTGATGATCGCGCTCGGCTTCGAGTTCGTGAACGGTTTTCATGACACCGCCAACGCCGTTGCAACGGTCATCTATACGCACACCCTGCCGCCGCTCATCGCGGTCATATGGTCCGGCGTGTTCAACTTCTTAGGCGTTGTGGTTTCCACTGGCGCGGTCGCCTACAGCATCATCACGCTGCTTCCGGTCGAGCTCATTCTCCAAGTAGGGAGCACTGGCGGCTATGCGATGATCTTCTCGCTGCTGATTGCCGCGATCGCGTGGAATCTCGGCACCTGGGCGATGGGCATCCCCAACAGCTCCTCGCATTGCCTGATCGGGTCAATCATGGGCGTCGGTCTTGCCAACCAGCTGACCGCGCCGGCCGGACAAGGGACGTCCGGCGTTGACTGGTCGCAGGCGGTCAGTGTCGGGAAGGCACTCCTATTCAGCCCTGCGATCGGGTTTGCCTTGTCGGCGCTGCTGTTGCTGCTGATGAAAGTCGTCGTTCCGATCCCAGAACTCTATCAGGAACCCAGGGACACGAAGACGCCGTGGTGGATCCGCGGCATCCTGATCTTCACCTGTGCCGGCGTTTCCTTCGCCCATGGCGGCAATGACGGACAGAAGGGCATGGGGCTGATCATGCTGATCCTGATCGGCGTCGCTCCGACTGCTTATGCCCTCAACCGCACCATGCCGGATGCGAGCACGCCCGCGTTCCTTGAGATCACCAACAAGGCCCGCTCGGTTTTGAGCGCCCATGCCGAAGGCGCGCGGCAACCCAGCCTCGATGATGCCCGCAAGCAGATTGGTGCAGCGCTGAAAACTCGGGACGTCAACAGCCAGGATGTCTTTGCGGCACTGGCCTCTCTTTCCACCGAGATCGCCAGCGGGGTCAAGAGCTATGGCTCGATCCGACGCGTCCCCGCCGCGGCCACGCCAAACATGCGCAACGACATGTACCTGGTGGCGGACGCAATCCGACTCTTCCCCGAAGCCGGAGCCAAGTTCAGCGCTGAGGAAACGGCGGTTCTCAAGGACTATCGCAGCAGCCTGGAAGCCGGCACCCGCTTTATTCCGACTTGGGTCAAGATCTCGGTCGCGATCGCGCTCGGGCTCGGCACCATGGTGGGCTGGCGGCGGATCGTCGTGACGGTGGGCGAGCGCATCGGCAAGCAGCATCTGACCTATGCTCAGGGCGCCGCAGCGGAGATGGTGGCGGCGGGGACGATCCTCGGCGCCGAGTTCTACGGGCTGCCGGTATCCACGACGCACGTTCTGTCGAGTGGCGTGGCGGGCACCATGGCGGCCAACCGCTCGGGACTGCAAATGGCCACGGTCAGAGCCATTCTGAGCGCGTGGTTCCTGACGCTGCCCGCCGCCATGCTCATCGCGGGCTGTCTCTACATCGTTGTGCGTAGCCTCTTGTGAACGCAGACATCGGAGTCGTGTTGCACGGCATGGATGCACGCGCTTGTTAGGCGCGTCTGGGGAGAGTTCGACGTCCTGAGGCGGGCACGTCGGCACGGCCCTCGCCAGCGCTGCGCTGCCGGAGTATGACAAGCTCGTCGAGACCATCGACCCCGCCACCGGCGAGGCGCGCAAGGTCCACCGCCTGCGCCACGACACGCCGTCGCCGCGCCTCGCAGAAGTGGAACTCGACGACGACGGCCGGCCCACGCGGATCAAGTTGCGCGACAAGCTTGCCGCGCTCACAGTACTGATCAAGCACCTCGGCGGCCTCCCCGACGAGCGGCCCGTCGGGGTCCACAACACGCAGGTCAACGTCATCACCGACGAGCAGCGCGTCGCCGCGTTGTGACCATGATCGCATGGGCGAAATCATCCGGAGAGATATCATCCGCAGAGACGAGGAGTGCCGTCGCTCAATCCGCGTATGGGCATGACGAGATTTCCTGCACGACGACAAGTAACCGGACTAACAAGATCACAGGCCGGCGACCTACAGCATGACCTCACGGGGAATGGGGTCACCTAGCGCAGAGAGGTCTTTAGTTCGGCGGTGATCGACGCAGTATTGGACAAGGCGATCGATAAGATTCGTGTCAAGAGCCGGTACCTCTCCGGCAGAGAGTGTTTTGTTATGGACCGCCTCCTCGCTGACCCCAGCGACCATCGACCCCATGCGCGTCGCATCAGCGCCCCTGTCGTAACGAATGACGAATGATGACAGAGGGCTTGAACTGGATCGCATCCCTCGGGCCGGCTCAGCGCCGTTTCGGGTTTGGGTTCTCCGGCCGGATTCGGCTTTTTTGAGCTTTTTTTCTTTCTTTTCGGCTTTTTTGGGTTTTTCTTTCTCCTTGGCTTTCTTTGCTTCCTCCTCGGCTTTCTTTTTTGCTTCCTCCAAGGCTTTTTTTATGTCTTTCTCTTCCGGGCCCGCCAGGCAGCGGCACGCTCCCGGACTACAACCCTTTGAAAGCAAACCCGGACATTTGTTCGTATCTCTCCTGTCCTTGTCTTCCTTCTTGTCTTTGTCTTCTTTCTTGTCTTTGTCTTCTTTCTTTTCTTTCTTTTCTTTCTTTACTTGCTTTTCGTGGCGTGGCTTTTTTGCTGCCCATGCGGCGTCGACGGAAACTTGCATAACGGCCAAAGCGCCGAGCACCGCAACGACAGAAAATACTTTGGAATCTCTCATCTCTTCGCTCCTCATGGGCCAGGACGATGAAAACTTCTTCCCCTGTCATCGCCCAGGCATGGCCTCTAACGCCGGACACAGCGTGCGGTTCAGATTTTCACAAAACCGGCTCGGCTATGCGAACCCCTGGCGAACTAGAAGAAGACGACAAAGCCCCAATCCAGAATCCGGGTGAAACTAGAATTAAACGCGAAAGTTCGTGACGGCATGAAAGGGTGAAGCGGCCTATCGTGGGGGTATTCCTCTGCGCTTGACCAAGGCCAGGGCGATCGAGAACCGCATGGGCCGTGCTGATCGCCGGCGTGTACACATCCGGATAGAGCCGGGCGAGCTTCTCCCTGATCTTCGGTCGTATATGGAACGATCCCCGAGAACCTATCGCCTCAAAGCCCGGCGCGGCCCGAGAAGGCGATCATGGCTGTCGTCGCCTCCATCCTGGCCGCCATCTACCACATGCTTAAAGATGGCACGATCTATCAGGATCTTGGCTGCGACCATTTTAAGCGCCACTCCGCCGACCAGCAAAAAAAGCGCCTGGTCAAGCGCTTGTCAGATCTTGGCTTTGCGGTAGAGCGCAAGCCTCTCGCTGCATAGCTTGTGGCACGGCCGTAGTTTGTTTTGTTTCGTTTTAGATGCGATCAATTTGCCCGTGCCTTGCCCCTCCTGAATGCAACACTTGCCTTGAAATCGCTACGACTGGAAATGCTCCCGCGTTGTTTTGCTATTCCTCGACGCTCTCTAATTCTCCCAGAAATTCCCTGCCCATCGCTTGGACTTCTGGATCAGCATGTGCCAAAGGGCGGTTTGCGAGTCTTAGAGCAAGCCCGCGGTCCACCCCGCAGTAAAGCTCTAACAATCTCCGATATTCCTCGTTCCTTCCATCTTCAAGGATAGGTTCTGCGGCCCCGTCGATGGTTGACAAGACCCACTCGCGCGCACGTGACAAAATTACCTCCCTGCTTGCAGAAATATCCGATCCCGACTAAGGCCGTTAGGCTTCGGCGACCGTCGTGCGTCGCGAGGAGAATTCTTCGTAAAGTTCGCGCACGATGTTCCGCCCATATTGGCGCTCCAGGCGCCGTACCATGAAATGACCTTGGGCCACGCGCTGAAAGTGATTCATGAAAAGCACGTTCACCGTTGCGCCCCCGAGCGCTCCGATCACCGGCAGCGCGCTCGCCACCGCACGCTCGGAAACGACGACGCCGAAACGCGCTGCGATTTCGGCAACCACACCGCCGACTACCGGCGCCGATACATTTGCAACACCGCGTTCAAGGAGCAGCGCGGAGGTATCGGCTGTCAACCGGCCGAGAAACGCCCGCGACGCATAGTAGCCGCAATGCGCCGATTGTTCGGAATTCGGCGTGCCCAGCGCAAAAACTTCAACACAGGCAAGCCGCGCTTCGAGGCTCGACAAGTCCTCGCCGTGATGGCGCGCGATGTCGGCAATCGCGCGCAGCATTAAGGTCGTAGTGACGGGCAACTCCAGCGGCAGCGCCGCGATCCCGAAAAAGCCGCCGACGCCGCCGGTCAAGCCCGCGATCAGCGACGAGGCGTGGCGAGCCGGCGGCCGTTGCGAGCGCGGCTCGATCGAGCGAATAGCAAGATTCAGGCAGTTGAGGATGGCGATCTCGACCGCCTTGTTAATTCCCCGGCTGGCGGGCTTCGGCATCATGCGCAACGCGCGCGCCACGGGTTGTCCTGCAAAGTCGGCCAGCTGCCCTGCAAAATCCCGGCCTTCCAGCTGATGGACGGCGCGCCGCAGCGCTTCCTTGTGCGTTGGTGGAAGCGTAGCCGCTGGTTCGATCAGGTTCATTGGTAACGCAGGATCGGGCGAATGCCATTGATGCTCGCGACGATCGCCGAACCGTTGCTGATCAGCGCCGTAACCGACGGACTGATCAGGCCGCTGGGCAGCGCAAGCCCCAGCGCCAGCGTATTCAGCCCAGCGACAATCGCATAATTCTGGTGGATGAGGCTAACGGCGCCGCGCGAGATTTCGACCGCCTTGACGAGTTTCCACAGCGAATCTTCCATCAAAACCACGTCCGCGGATTCGCGAGCGACCTCGGCGCCATGCTTCATGGCAATGCCGACATCCGCAAAGCGCAAGGCCGGCGAGTCGTTGATGCCGTCGCCGACCATGGCGACGATGTTGCCGTTGCGCTGGAAATCTCGGATCACCGCCGCCTTGTCCGCCGGCAGCATCTCGGCGAATTGACGCGAGAGACCGAGGCGTTTGCCAACAGCCCGCGCCACGACCGCATTGTCGCCGGTCAACATGACGCTGTTTTTTATCCCGATCTCATGCAGGCGCCGGATAATGGCCGGGCTCTCCGGCCGTATTTTGTCCGTGTAGGGCATCAAACCGGCAAGGGCTCCATCGACGGCAACATAGATGCAGGAATAGCCTTGCTCGTCGAGGGCTCCCCGATCGGCCTCCGCCGCGCGGATATTAATCGCGCTTTGCCGCATAAACCGCTCGTTGCCCACATGCAGGTAATAGCCGTTCACCTGTCCTTCGACGCCGAGACCAATCCGATATTTGGTCTCTTCGCACGGGGGTATATTTGCACCGAGTTCGTGTGCTTTGACGCGCAAGGCCGCGGCCACCGGATGCTTGAGACGCGTCTCTGCGGCCGCCGCAAGTCCGAGAAGATGCCAATCGGTGATATGGTTTGCGTAGTTAACCACGCCAGCGATGACCGGGGAGCCATGTGTCAGGGTGCCGGTCTTGTCGAAGATGACCGTATCGACCTCGGAAAGACGCTCCATGTGGGCGCCGCTCTTGATTATGATTCCGACGCGCGCCGCATGCGTCATCGAGGCCATCACCGCGGTCGGCGCCGCCACGCGGATGCCGGTGCCATAGTCGACGATAACCAACGACAGGAAGCGGTTGAAATCGCCGGACAATGCCGCCGTGCCGGTCGCCAGCACCAGAGTCGGCACGACGAGGCGATCGGCCAGCTTTTCGGCGTGGTTCTGCATGCGCGTATCGCCAATCGGGGCGGATTCGACGAGATGCGCAATCTGCCCGGCGGTCGTCGCGGTGCCGACGCGGATGGCGCGAACAGTCAGCTGTCCGTCGCGGATGACGGTCGCGGCAAATACGGGCTCACCCTTGGCGCGGGTTACTGGCAGGCCCTCGCCCGTGATGGTCTTCTGATCGATCATTGCTTGCCCGTCGATGATCTCACCATCGATCGGGATGATCTCCCCGGGATAGACCACGACTTCGTCGCCCACCGACAGCTCGGCAGCCGGTATCGCGGTGACAACGCCGTCACGCAGCACCCAGGCATTCTTTGCCTGAAATTCCAGGAGTTCGCTGATGGCGCGGCGTGAACCGGCGGCGGTGAGGTCGCGGATCCAATCGCCCAGCTTGATCAGCCAGGTGACGATGGCGCCCGCTATGGGATTGCCCTGCAACAGCGATGCCGTAATGGCAAGCGTATCGAGAAAGTCGACATTAAGGCGGCTTTCGCGTCGCCACACGCGCCACGCTCGCAGGGCGATCGGATAGCCATTCCACAACATCAATGGCAGGTTGACCGCCATTGCGACCGGGTTAACACTGAACGCCATCAGCAGCGAAACGGTTGGTAAGGCGAGAGGCGCACGGCTCCAGAACGGAGTCGGGACGGCGGCAGCGGGCATCGGGCCGGATCGCGAAGGTTTGGGGAGTCCATTGTCCGGACCGACGAGCTTCTGAACATCATCGAGGCTCATTACCGACAGGCGACCGATAGTCGCGCGCAGGATACCCTCGTAAGCAGCGTCGTATTCGATCACGAGACTTGCGCAGGCGTAATTGATGCGCGCCTGCTTGATCCCCTTTTGCGCGCACAGCCAGGCAAGGGTCTGCTCGGCGAGCTTCTGCCTGCGGCACAGCGAAGGCAGATGTAGCCGAATGCGACCCGGAATGAAGTGTCGGACCGAAAATTCCATGGCGCAGAACTCCCGATGCGTCTCGGCCCAGCGCTTAGCCTTCGACCTTGATGGGAGCCAAATTCGCGGCCGCCTGCGCCTGTTGCGGATGCATTTCGATGAAATGATTGAGGGTGAAGATGGCAAGCGTCACCCACACCGGGGTTGCGGCCGTTGCGCCGACCTCCAAAACCGTAAAGCTGATAATTCCGAAGGCGAACGCGATCTTTAGGTCGATCGTGTTGTTGGTGCCGGTCTTGATTTTACGGTCAACTTTCTTGACGAAATCGGTGACGGCGCGCGCGGAATGCGAACGGCCGGCTAAAAACTCGGCCTCGTCCTCGATACGGCGGGTCAACTCATCAATCTCGGTGCTCGGCGGACGATCCTGCCTATGGGCGCCATAGTGGTGCTGGAACGTGCCGTAGAATTCATCGTGGCGATCGGCGTCGTAATGCAACACGATGCTTCCGGTCGTCGGGTTGACCGTGATCTGTTCGATCCCCGGAATCACGCCGAATGTTTCGCTGATTTGTTTCAACAGGTCGGGGTTGCCCTTGCCGGCCCGGATTTTCATGCGCAATCGCCCCCGGACTTGGTGGGCGATCTGAAGATTGAGCTTTGTCATGGCTCCTTCCGAGTAGAGCTTCCGCGAACCTCGGCTGCCAATGAGATCAGCCGCTGCCAGCCACTGCGGAGCAATGGAGTCTCCCGATGCCGCCCTGTTTGACCGCGAGATGGACGCGGGCGTGGCGCGCCTGCTGCACCGCGAGAGTAGATATCTCGTCAGGTGGGCGGTCCACCCGCCGCCGCGCCCTTGGGCGATGTCCGGTCCTGGTCCGCTTCAGCGTGAACCTCGGCCACGATGTCATTCACCTGCTCGTGCGCATCGGCCATCATCTCTTTGGTTTTCTTGCTAAGCTTGTAAGCGCCGCGAACGGTAGATCTGAAGAGTGGATTTAACGCTTCCCCCAATTTGGGGAAATGCTGCGGAAGCCACACGGCGGCGACACCTAGAATGATGCCGGGCAACAGTGCGGCCTCGAAGGCGGCCGCGCCTATTCCCACCACGGCCACGGTTGCCACCGTCGCAGTGACATCGCTACGATCATCTCCCCCACTATCAGTCGGTTCGGCGGCGGTGGTCGCGCCCTGTTCGGTCGCGTCACTCGGACTGTCGTTGCCGTCGAGTTTTGTCTCAATCATCCATTCCTCCAGTATCTCAAGAGCGCGCAAATTCACCCGGCGATAAGCCCGCCATGTAACCGATCCACCTCGCACAGTAATTGCGATGTTTGATGACAGCCAGAAAACATTGCAACAGGGTCGCCCTTCCAATCCTCGCGAGCGCCCTCTGTTGGAAGCAAAAACCATGCAAACACTCGGGTTAACACCTAATTAACCATGTTGAGATTCAAAGGTTGGCCTGACGAATCGGGGCCAACTCATGCGAGCGAACCTGTTCTGGTTGAATGATGAGCAATGGGCGAAGATCGAGCCACTTATCCCAATGAATAGCCCCGATCCGAAGCCGCAGAATAATCGACGGATTTTGAGCGGGATCCTCCACGCGCTGAAAACTGGATGTCGGTGGCAGGACTGTCCGCCGAAGTATGGCCCATACACGTCTTTTCAAGCGTGTGCGTGGTTGCAGCGTTGGTCTCCTGGGTGTGATCGAATTGAGTCTGGACCCTGACACTTTCAGCCAACCACGACCTGCTCGTCCGAAACGAATGGAATGGCGTCGAGATCGACGACCTGGTTCGCGCTCAGCTCGCGCCACTCGACGATCGCATTGGTTCTCGTATTGCCGTGCACGGCCCCAAGGTTCGCCTGAAGGCGGCTTCCGCGCAAGCCGTTGGGCTTGTACTCCACGAGCTCACGATTTGGCGCCTGACGTGCCCCTCGGGGAAGGCGGTGGAGCCCTTGGGAAATGAGTCAAATCTCAAGGTGCGAACAACAGCGCGGTGATCGGCCGTGCCTCGCGCGCCAATCGACCGACTCGGAAGTGGCACAAAATGTCCGGAATTGACCCGAACCCGCCCGGAAAGGTGCCGGGCGGAGCACGGCAGCTCTGAGGCACTTTCAAGCGCGTCGTCGACCCCAACGCCGAGGTCGCGCACGGTGCTTTCGATCCTATGGCCAGCTGGCCATAGGGTTGGATTATGTCCCGCGTCCGACTATGTCGCGTTGCGGTCAGTTGACCTGATCTGCTGGGAATTGCTGCTCAATGCTCTGAACGTAGCGATACTCCTTGCCGGGCACTTCTGATCGCAACGAACTTTACGGAACGCATGTATGAGTGCACCGAGGCATCTGTCGACCGCAACGTGTTCGCACCGACAGCCAACGTCGTGATGGCAGCAGTCGATGCGATTGCTGCAGCTCTGATCGCTGCAGTTCTTGCGTGATCACATTTATTCCGTATAGTCCGTGTCGAGGCCACAGCCGCTGACAATCTGCCGGCCGTCTAAGAACAACGCCTTCAGTTCAGCAACGCTTGGCGCGGCTCTGTCCCGGCCGGTGCACGTAGTCGTGTGATGGACCACCTCACCGCTTTGCGGGACATAGTCGGACGCGGGACATAATCGATTCGCGTGTGGCCGAGTAACAGCTGGACCGCTCGCAAGTTCCCTGTGCGGCGGTAGATCAGGGTCGCCTTCGTCCTGCGCATCGAATGCGTGGCGAATCTCCTTGGGTCAGGACCAACGCTAGCAACCCATCGCTCCACCAGGCGCGCGTACTGCCGGCGGTTGTTTGGGCGCACGGAGAGGCGCAGGCTCTGCTGGCGCAGGCGATTGAACGGGGCGAGGCAACTTTGGCCCGCCGCACGACATCCATACCCCGCAAAATATCCGAGCACTCGTCGCGCTGGAACCCGACGGCACGTATGATCATCTCCGAAATATCCCAAGCACCAGCCGCGGGCGGTTGGTTTTGGGTGCTTTCGCTTTCAGGCATCGGCGTGCATATCACCGCAGGCAGTACCGGATCGGGCGCCGGCATCGAGCTGGCAATCTCCGGGGCAGCCCACATTGGCACGTCAGACGCTTACATGACCGACGCCCAGGCCAAGCGAAATCCCCAAATCATCAACGTGCCACGGCGATCTCTGCGCAAACAATCAACTATAACCTGCCGGGACAAAAATCCGACCACCCTTAAGCTGGACGGCCCGGTGGCATCTACGCCGGCAAGATTGGCTCGTGGGACGACAAGGCAATTCTCGGTCTCAATCCAGGTGTAAATCTGCCTCATCATGACATCGTTCCGGTCCGCCGAATCAACGGTTCGGGCGATACGTTCATCTTCACACAATATCTGACGTTTCCCACGCGATCTTTGAAAGAGGCAGATTTGGCTTTGGCACATCGATCAATTGGCCTTCGGTGACTGGCGGCTTGGGTACTGAAGGCAACCTTGGTGTAATCAAGTGATCGGCTATATCGGGATCGGCTTCCACACCGAAATAGCAAATGCCGAACTCGGGACCGCCATCTTGAAAAGCTATTCAGGCGACTTTCTCCTGCCAACGCCCGAATCAGTTGCAGCAGCGGCGGCTTCTCTTGGTCCGCGGACGCCCGCAGACGAGCCCTCACGCTCGTTAACGCCACCGGGTGCCTATCCGTTGGTCAACTACGAATACGCGATCGTTTCAACCCAGCAGGCAAATCCGGAAATTGCCAAAGCGATCAAGCGATTCCTCCTCTGGGCCATCGGCCATCGCGACGGACGAAACCAATGAAAAATATCTGGAGGATGCCCACTTCATCCCCGTGGCGGCTCACATCTGGGTGCTGAGCCACGACCAGATTGAGATGATAAAATAATTTCAGGATCCAACGGCGGCATGAATGCCGATCCAGCTGGCTGAGACGGCTCTTATTGGCGCGCGGCCGGCAATAGCTTCAAAGGCGGGGCCGCTGGCGATCGGGCTTTGGTGGCGTCGTAATAATCCCAGGCCTTTTCATGCAGGTAATAAACCAAGGGGGCGATCGCGAGGCTGAACGCGGTGAGTCCCGCGGCGGCCGCGAGATCGCGGACGAAGAGATAATTGGCGCTAAATTCCGACACCGCGGTCACGCCCTGGTAGGTGCCCGTCTTGGCCAAAGCTCGACTCACCTTGACGCTCGCGGAACGCGTCCGCACATTTCCCTCGGTTGCTGCTGTGCCGGGAATCGGCACATCCACAGTGGCATCGAGCGGATTGAGATGATGCGCCGAGGCGGGGCCGTAATAGTGCCAAACCGCTTCGTGAGCGAAATAGGCGATAGGGCCGGCGATAAGCGACAAGCTTGACAACCCCGCCGCGGTCGCCATCTCGCCGATCACGAGATAATTCGCGCCGAAGTCCGCGGTCGTGACTATCGCGCGATAGGTTATGGTCTTGACGACCGCGCGCCACGCGTCGAAGTACGCGGGCTCGCCGGGAGCAGGCGCCCCCGCGGAGTCCGTTGGCGCGCAAGGCACCAACACCCGGGACGGCGCAGTCCGCCGCGATTTATGTCTACCCCCCAAGCTGCTCAAAATGTCAAGGGGGAGCAGGCGCGGCGCCAACACTGCGGCACCGCCAATCAATAACCCCGGGATGAGTGCCACCTCGACAATAGCCGCGCCCGCCACGACAGCCCCAAAAGTCGCGACCCTCCCGACCACGCTCGGCCCAAAAACCGAGCTTGGATACCAACCCCTCGTGTGCATGAAAGACGTCGTCAAGAGGTTTCTCCATCATCGTGATCGTCGCCGGGGGATACAAGCGGGGTGAGAGTGCCGCCGTCAGGTGACGGTCGAATGACCACGCGGGCGTGTTAGACTGGCCGAATTTCACCGTCGACTCGACTCGCGACTCGACCGGCCTCCCACGGTGGAAAACGGCACAATAAGCGCGAACGAAAGCAGAACCCGCCACGGTTGTGACCGCCGGCCTCCCGGGTACCCTTGTTTTGGAGGGGCCGGGTCGCGGCCGCGGGTCAGCAGCGTCGTCTGCAATCTGCTGATCCGACAAGTCGTTGCCATGTCTCGGAGGCAAGGAGCGCTTTGACAGCCTTCTCCTTGTCGGCGTTGCTCGCCAAGTCCCCTTCGAGGGCATCGGACGCCATTCCCACTTCAGTCGAGATAAAGCTGACTGAAGAGGTCTGCAAACTGGATGGAGTGGGCAGTGTCCAATCCTGGAAGGCGACGTACGCGCGGCATGAGCATTGGTCGACACTTGCGCTGGTGCTTGCAAACTACACCGACTGTCAATCAACAACGGCCGAACTCCATCGGCGGAAAACCTCGGCTAGGCCTTTGGCCCGACTTTGTTGATTTGGGAGGTGCAGCAGGTCGGCAACTATCGTCGTGACGCCTATGAAGTCGCGAGGGGCCCCTTGACCCCGAGCGGACAGCCCATAGTAAGAACGTTCCACTGTCCTAAATGATCCGGCTGTTTAGAATCCGGTCGCTGGCGGCCTGCCGGGTGGAACCATTCATTGTTAGTTCCGATCGGACTGCTGCAAGGCTGGGGCGTGCAGGCGGATTGTTCATCCAGCATCCATTGGTAGGGGAAAGTATACACGAGGGCGCATCGCGCATAGCGCATTTGCGAATAGCGCATCGGCCGCGCCTCAACTGCGCTATCTTCGGCGAGCACCTGACACGCAAGAACCTACCCATCTTCCGCCGCCATCGCTGCCCCTTGGGTCAGGTGGGGAGGAAATGTGTGAGCAGCATCGCCGCCCCAACGCAACGCGGCCGCGAAATCACGGCCAAGGCAGAAGCATTGGCTCGATCGGGCTGTAGACGATGTCGGAGTTCGCATCGAGTGTGGCCGCGACTTCGGCTACGTTACTACCGTACGGCAACAGCCGTGCTCTCAACAGATTCGGAAGGTCTTCGCGCTTGAAAACGGCCTCCGCTACCTCCGGCAGATGTGGAAGACGTACAAAGGTCTTCGCTCAGTGGCATGGCACCCGTTTTGCCTCCGACACCAAGCAAGAACTCCATGCACCGAAGCTATTCAGGCCGCGCCACTTGCGCGCGCCAGCCGCTATAACGGAAGGGCGCGGCTCGAACGTCGTTCCAACGAGTTGAAGTCGGGTAGTCGATCGTATGCCGTCAAATCCAGCGAGCAGATCGAAGGACTCGATGCGGCCATCCGAATATGTCACCGTCACTCTGTCTTTTTCCTCATGAATTTCGCTCACCGTTAACCCGGTGTGTATTTGTGCACCTGCGCGCTCAGCAGCGCCCGGCAGAATCTCGTGCAATTGCAAACGAGACAGGGCGCAAGTTGCCGGCACCGAAGCGTCACCCAACAAAAACTTGTGCGCGACAATCAGCTCCTCGCGGTTGGCGTCGAAGATGTACATCCGGTCATATGTGAAGCCTGCCTTCAATATCTCAGGCCAAGTCCGACACCCGGCAAGTCGAAATCCGGCCGGCGCTCGATGACGACGACTTCGACGACTCGCTGCGCGAACGCGGTGGCAGCCGTCAAGCCGCCCATGCCGCCTCCGACGATCAGCCCAATATCGCCCATTGCCGTTGCCCGGTTAACTCGACCACACTACATCGATTAAGCAGTGTGGTAGGGTCTGGCCTTTGCCCTCGGCCCGAAGCCTCGCGTAACATTGCGCTCCTACTTTGCACCGCCCTCTCCAGATTCTGCCGCGCCGCTCCCGCTGCGTGAGCCAGCGGTGACCCTGAGAACACGCAGGTGACCGAGCGCGTTTTTCAGGACGACCGCAAGGCGCGGAACGTCAGCTCATGTAGGAGGACCGGACCAATAGACGGGCAAAATAAAGCCTCCGATTTGGTCTGAAAGTGTGAAGATGCTATGAGGCGGACGAAGGCCCCCCCGCCCGCCGAATTGTTCCCTTATTCTCCTTCGTCCGGACTTCGCGATCGGAGGTTACCAAATGAACCAGACACTTACGATCACTCGATGACGGAACCCCGAGAGGCGGCCGCACGTTCGGCCCCAGGCAGCGACGGTGGTCCCACGTCCGCCTGCAACAGGCCGAAGCGCGCGCGTCGGCGGCCGTTGCCTCCGCGGGATCGGGGCTCGTCATATGGTGATCATGACAGGACGAAAGCTGCAAAACCGAGCTCACAGCCTTGAGCCGGATCAGGCGATCGCCACCGGTCATTGTCGGACAACGTGGGGCATGCCGTGATCTGCGATCCGATCATTCCGCCGCTCGAGCGTGCCGTGCTGTCGCCATGTACCGATCCGGGCTGGCTAATGTGCGAGGAGGGGCTCTCTCCAGCGCGGGAGCGCGAGATTGAATCGCTGTTTGCGATCATCAATGGGTATGTCGGTGTCAGAGCCACGACCGGCGGCGGGAGGTTCTCAAACCCAGCGACTTTCATCGCAGGCGTCTTTGTCGGGGACAAGGACCTCGGACCAAGGCTGGCGCTGCTTCCGCAGTGGCTGAACGTCAACGTCATCGCCGAGGGCGAGCGGTTGTCATCCGAGACGGGTCGGGTTCTCACGTATCGGCTGCAGCTCGATCTTCGTCAGGGCGTCCTGTGGCGGGATTGGCGTCACCAGGACCCGAGCGGCCGCATCACGCGGTTGACATGTTTCCGGCTCGCGTCGCTCGCGGACCGTCACGTGCTTCTCCAGTCGGTGATGGTGACAGCCGAGAACTACGCAGGGACGATCGGCCTCGCCGCCTGTCTCGGGCCTTCCAGCATGGCGCACCCCGACGCGGAGCCGGTCACTGAAGGCCCCGATGCGACGCTCATGCGTGTGGGCGGCCACATTGATGTCGCGGTCGCGTCTGACACACAAATTCTAGCCCGCTGGCCGACGTGGCGCGACAGCGTTCCTGGCGGCGAGGAGCGGTGGTCAGGCAAAGCGGCTCTCGGCCAGACCGTCGCTATCGATCGTATTCTGGCCGTCTTCGCCTCCCGCGACGTCGCATGTCCGGCCGAGACGGCGCGTAGCCATCTCGCTTCGGTATGCGCCAGCGGTTTTGCCACCGCAGTAGCAAATCATGTCGAGACATGGCGGCGCAGATGGGACTGCGCCGACGTTCGGATCGCCGGAGACGAACACGCGCAGCGCGCGCTCCGCTTTGCGGTCTATCACCTCATCGCAGCCGCCAACCCGAAGGATGAGCACGTCTCAGTTGCCGCACGCGGCCTGACCGGGGAGGCCTACCGCGGACACGTGTTCTGGGACACGGAAATCTTCCTGCTGCCGTTCTGGGTCTTTACCGACCCGCCGGCGGCGCGGGCGATGCTGATGTACCGCTACCACACGCTTGATGCAGCCCGGCGCAAGGCGAGAGCCGCTGGTTATCAGGGAGCGCTTTATGCGTGGGAATCGGCCGATACCGGCGACGAGGTTACGCCGCGCACAGTCACTGGATCCGATGGCCGCGTGGTCACCATTCTGACCGGCGAACAGGAGCATCACGTCAGCGCCGATATCGCATTTGCCGTCTGGCTGCACTGGCGCGCAACCGGCGATGACCTCTTCATGGCGGGAGCCGGAACCGAAATCCTTGTCGAGACGGCGCGCTTCTGGGCGAGCCGCGTCCAGTTCGACGCCGACGGCCGCGCTCACATCGGGCGTGTGATCGGTCCGGACGAGTATCACGAAACGGTCGACGACAATGCCTACACCAATGCGATGGCGATCTTCAATCTCGAGCGCGCCGCCGACGCGGCGGCCTGGATGGAGGCGAACCGGCCGGAAGACTGGCGGCAGCTGTCGGGGCGTTTAGATGTCGTCCACCAGGAGCGACGGAACTGGCGCACGGTTGCGGCGTCGATTGTAACGGGGTTCGACCCGGCGACAATGCTGTTCGAGCAATTTGATGGGTATTTCCAGCTGAAAGACATTGATCCGAGCCAATGGCGGACTTGCAGCGCGCCGCCTGACGTATGCCTAGGCGCAGAACGGGTTCGCCGGTCTAAAATCATCAAACAGGCCGACGTCGTGCTATTGAGTGCCCTGCGGTGGAAGGAGTGGCCCGTGGCCGTGCACGAGGCCAACTTCCGATACTATGAGCCTCGCACGGCGCATGGCAGTTCGCTGAGCCCCGCCGTCCACGCCCTCGTCGCCGCCCGGCTCGGCGACAGGAACCTTGCGCAGACCTATCTTCGCCAAGCCGGGGAAATCGATCTGGCAAACAACATGGGTAACGCCGCCGGTGGCGTCCATATGGCCGCGCTTGGCGGCCTGTGGCAGGCCGTGGTGTTCGGCGTAGCCGGCGTGCAACTGTGCGAAGATGGTATTGTCGTCGCGCCCCATCTGCCGCCGTCTTGGACGGAACTGGCGTTTCCGCTGCAGTGGCGCGGGTGCCAGCTGCATCTTCGTTTCGGGACCGACCCGCCGGAAATCGAGGTAGGTGTCGACGGCGGCGGCGAACTCACCATCGAGGTGCCCGGCGGACCTGCCTGCCGCGTCAGCTCCGGCCAGCGCATGGCCCTGCGCCACACCGGATCCGGGTGGGGCGGTTGGAAGGAGATCCGGGAATGACCACCGTGCTGGTTCCCCTCGATGGTTCGCCCTGCGCAACGGCGGCGATACCCGTGGCGCAGCGCCTGGCCGGGTTGCTCAACGGCACGGTCGTCCTTCTCCACGTCGGCGACGGCGCGCTTACGCCTGCCTCGCTGGTGGAGCAGCTGAACCTGTCGGCCGACGACGTGCAGGGCTTCGTCATCGAGCGGCGACCCGGACCGGCGACGGCGGCGGTCATTGTGCACGAGGCCGCCGAGTGGCATGCCGCCATGATCGTCATGTGCGCGCAGACCCGCACGGATATCCGGTCGCGAACTTTCGGCCACGTGGCAGAAGCCGTGCTTCGTGTGACGCCCTGTCCCGTCGTTCTGGTCCCTCCGACCCGTGGCCGCGAACCGTGGAACCTGCGTCAGGTGCTCGTCCCGCACGACGGCACGCCGACCAGCGCCGCAACGATCGCGCCCGCTGCCGATCTTGCCGCGGTGTCGGGGGCTGAACTCGTGGTGCTGCATGTTGCGACGCCGGTACGCGTGCAGTGGATCGAGCCCGGCACATTACTTGTTCCACGCTATCTCGACCAGCCCCAGCACGAATGGAAGGCGTGGGCGCGGGAATTCGTGGACCGCCTGTGCGCCATCGGTCGGGCAAGAAGCGACGCCAAGGTCCGTTTCGTGATGGCCGAGGGCGAGGCCGGTGCGGCGATCGTCCAGGGTGCACGGCAAAGCGACCTCATCGTTCTCGGTTGGCGCGGCGTGCTGGAACAGGACCATGCGCTGACAATGCAACGCGTGGTTCACGACGCCGCATGTCCGGTGATCGTGTTCCGCCTGGATAAACCTGGATAGAGATCAGGAGCTGCAGCTTGGTGGTCACCATCGACATGGCGCATTTCGATGCCCTCATCTTCGACATGGACGGCGTCATCACCCAGACTGCGTCGGTCCACGCGCGTGCCTGGAAGCAGGTCTTTGATGAGTTCCTGGCCCGGCGGGCAGCGCAAACACATGCGGCTGTCGAGCCTTTCGATATCGACGACGACTATCGACGCTATGTTGACGGCAAGCCACGCATTGCCGGCGCGTTGAGCTTTCTCGCCTCGCGCGGAATCGATCTGCCCGTCGGGGCGCTGGCGGACGCGGATACGGCCGGGGACGCGACAGCAACCGGCCTTGCCAGCCGCAAAGACCATTATTTCGGGGAGATTCTGGCGCGCGAGGGCGTGCAGGCCTTCCCCGCCACGGTGGCCCTTCTCCACGATGCTCGTCGACACGGTGTACGCCTCGCGGTCGCGACGTCCAGCCATCATTGCGCAGAGATCCTACGGGTCAGCCGCCTGATAGACCTCTTCGAAGTGCGGGTAGACGGTTTCGATATCGATCGACTCCATCTGAATGGCAAGCCGTCGCCCGACATGTTTTTGGAAGCTGCGCGACGCCTCGGCGTTGCCCCCCCGCGCGCCGTCGTTTTTGAGGATGCAACCGCTGGCGTTGCCGCAGGCCGTGCAGGCGGATTCGGCCTTGTGGTCGGGGTCGGGAGAGGTGCACAGGCAGGTGCGCTTCTGGAGAACGGCGCCGATGAGGTTGTCGCGGATCTCGGCGGAGTAAGCTTGCGGGGCACCCGCACGCTCTCGCCGCAAACTTCCGGTTCGCCAATGCCCTGACTGCTCTCGCACTTGGGTTTTGCGGGTTGCGCCGGTCGTCAGTAGCTTTGGACCACTCGACTGGCTTATTTCATTTGGCCCGTACAAGCCACCTCGGTAACAACTGATCGGCCAGCGACTTAATTTCAGCCACGTGTTGAGCAAGCAAGTGGCTGTAAAAGGTGCTCGCCGATGAAGCGGCAAGCTCGGTTTTGCCGCCATCGTTCATCACTTGCATGACTTCAAAAGCAAGCACGATCGGAGCAGTCGTCTTGTATGCAACTTGGTCGTTGGCCTGGGTGCTAGCTTCAAGCCCTGCTTGAGCCGCGGCCTTCCTGATATCAGCCATTGCTGTCGCTGAGGCATTTGCCTTTCGGGAGGAGGAGTGCGCTTGCGTGCGGCTCCCCAGACGCAAGACACCGGGGGCAGTCGCCAGCGAGATCGCGACCGCAATCGCAGGCGGTGGGGGCTTATATTAGCCGCTCAGCTAGCGTAGCCCCGGACGAGGTCGTCGCCCGTCCGCGGCGGAGTGACCAATCGCAACGCCCGTCCGCATTCAGCCTCTTGACTTGATTACGTAACTCGCTCCATGGGGGCGGTTACGTAACATGAAGAGGCCCCCATGGCTCTTTCCAACGCAGAGAAGCAGGGTTGAAACCGACGATTCCGCCAGCAAGCATCGTAAGGACGAAGGCGTATCGTGGTGTCGTCCCAAGTCGGGTGTAAAGGCATAGTAGGGGCACATGGCAGGAGGTCCGGGTGCAGCGGGTCCTCGCCCGCCTCGCCTGAGCCGGTCAAGAGGTTTTCGCGATCAACATCACATTTTTTCTACTCCGTTACGCTCACGCGAGCGCATATCTGCTTTGGCCCCCGCGCTGAGCGGTCCGTTCCGATGCACCGTTCGGCGTCATCATGGGATGCGGCGGGCGGCAGGCTCATTCGGCACGGGTTTCTTCTTCCCGACCGCCCGGGCCGCGGTGTTGCGCTGAGGTGCTGCCAAACGCCCTCGAGTACTGGTTGCTCATTATATCCGTATCGCGGCGCAGAAGTTCATCGGGCCTCGCGAGTAGTTTTGCTGACGTAAAGTGGAGGCCCATCGTGAGTATGAGTGCATCCGGCACGTCAACCCCACTCTTGCGGTCTTTGGGAGGCCCCGCGGCCGTTACCCTAGTGGCGGCGGGAGGGCTGATTTTCGATGCCCTCACTCCGCAGGTGATCTCGGTCACCGCTGTCTATCTGGGCCCGGTCCTCTTAGGATATTGGCTTCCCCAGGCCGTTCTTGCTCTCGCACTTCTCGCGACGCTGCTCATCATCATTGGACATTGGGTCATCAGGCTCCGAGCCCACCCCGGCATCGCAAAGCTGGGCGAACCGTTACCTCTCCGTCGGCAGTGTTTGGCTGACTGCGTTTTTCGTATGGCGCGTCCGCGTCCTTGAGCAACCTCATGAGGAGGAAATGATCTGGAGCACATCCGGCGTGGTGAGCGCGTCGACCACTTTGAAACCGTTCGTCGGCGCAAGGATGGAAGTCTGGTAGACGTCTCGCTGGCTTTTTCGCCTGTCAGGGGCGCGGATGGGACAGCCGTCGGCGCTTCAAAGATTGTCCGCGACATTACGGACCGCAAGCGTGCCGAAGATGAATTGGCCAAGAGCGAGGAGCGGTTCAGGACCTCAATCCTCCACTCGCCGATTCCTACCGTCTTGTTCGACGATCGGGAACAAGTGCTCGCCGTCAGCAAAAGTTGGCTCACGGCAGCACGAGGTGTTTGCGCAGATGACTACCGCCGAATGGAGGATTGGGCAAATTATTTTTACGGTGAGCGCTCGGACGAGGAATTGGAGGTGGTTCGAGAGATTATTGCCGCGGAACCGGAGGAGCGGAAGGATGAACGGATACTCACTTTCGGTGGCGAGAAACGCATTTGGATTTTTGTTACCTCCGGCTTGGGAGCTGGGTTAGACCGTTATGGTGCGTGTAATGGGGATTTTGTTCTCGTTTGGCGTCTTTGTCATGCGGCTTTGAGGCCGACGGCGCGAACGAGGGTATCGAGATCATCGACAACGCGCTGATAGAGGCGATCAAGTTGCGACCGCCGCTGGGTTTGAAGCCGTGCGTCTGCT
>JASHRR010000166.1 GCA_030037185.1 Xanthobacteraceae bacterium
AAGCGGTGCCGCAGCTGATCGCGGTGACGATCGATCATGGCCTTCGCCCCGAGGCGAGGCACGAAGCGGCTGCCGTAAAGCACCTTTCTGAAAAGCTGGGCGTCGAACACCGCAGCATGCGCTGGAGCGGCCCGAAACCGGTGGCAGGGATCCAGGAATCGGCACGGGTGGCGCGTTACCGGCTGCTGCGCATTGCGGCGCGCCGTGCGAGGGCCCGCTGCATCGTCACCGCCCACACGCTCGACGACCAGGCCGAGACGGTGCTGTTCCGCATGGCGCGAGGCAGCGGGCTCGCCGGCATCTGCGGCATGGCTCGCGCCGTGCCGATTGACGATCTGGCTCATGGCGTGGGCCAGCCCTCCGACGCGACTGATTCCGCGCGCCAGCGGGACGCATCTAGCCGGCCTCTCCCAGTGGTGGTTCGGCCCCTGCTCGAGGTGCCGAAAGCGCGCCTGATCGTCACGTTGCAAGAGGCCGGGATTGCCTATGCGGAAGACCCCAGCAATGCGGACCCACGCTTTGCGCGATCCCGCCTGCGCAGGCTCATGCCGGCGCTCGCGGACGAGGGGCTGACGGCGCAATGCCTCGTTCGCCTGGCCCGCCGCGTCCGACGCAGCGAGGCCGCCCATGAGGCGTTCGTTGGTTGGGCGGCAAAGCGAGTAGGTCTCGGCACGGATACCCGCAGAGTGACATTAAGCAGCGCTGAGTGGAGCGAATTTCCCGTCGAAATTGCGCTGCGGCTGCTCGGCCGGGCGATCGGCACGATTGGGACTGAAGGACCCGTCGAGTTCGGCAAGCTCGAGGCCATGAGTGAAGCCCTGCGCGCCGCTTTGGCCGGAGGAGCCCCGCGGTTCCGCCGCACCCTGGCAGGCGCGATGGTATCGCTCCAGAGGAACTGCATCGTTATCGACCCGGCGCCGGCGCGCCGTTCGCGGCCCCGGCACGCGGAGCGACCGCGCAGGTCTCGCCCGGACTTTTCCCGGGCCCCGCAGGGCGGTTGACGGCCTTCCCGGTGACAACTCCGCCAAATCCTTGGCCGCCGGAGTGGGTACCCCGTCTTGCGAGCCAGCCCAGCCGGCAGTCCGGTCCGCCTCAACGGCGCGGAAAAGGACCTATTCACCAACGACTATGCGAACTTAGCCGAAATCCCTGTCGCCCTGCTTGGCAGCGGGGGGCGGCGCGCCTACATTAGTGACCCATGAGGGTAGCTGGGCGGAGCAGCGATCCGGTGTCGCTGAAGTTGTCGATCACCAAAGGCTTGGCGCCGAAGAAACCGCGTATAGACAGCTTACTTTAGTGAAAGCGCGGGCGAATGAACACCGTCGAGTGAAGACATCTTGCACCATGAGGGTCGTTGGATGAATGCCAATCTGCGCAATTTCGCCCTCTGGGTGATCATCGTGCTGCTGTTGCTGGCGTTGTTCACGGTGTTTCAGAACCCCGGACAGCGGTCGGTGTCACAGGATATTTCGTTCTCCCAGCTGCTCAACGATGTTGATCAGGGTAAGGTGCGCGACGTTGTGATTCAGGGACCGGAAATCCACGGCACCTACACGGACGGCCGTGGCTTCAATACCTATGCGCCCAATGATCCGACGCTGGTACAGCGCCTCTACAACAAGCAGGTCACCATCACGGCGCGGCCTCTGCAGGATAACGTGCCGTGGTTCGTGTCCCTGCTGGTTTCCTGGCTGCCGTTCATCGCCCTGATCGGCGTGTGGATTTTCCTGTCCCGGCAGATGCAGGGGGCGGGCGGCAAGGCGCTCGGCTTCGGCAAGTCGCGCGCGAAACTTTTGACCGAGGCGCACGGGCGCGTCACCTTTGAGGATGTGGCCGGGGTTGACGAGGCCAAGCAGGACCTCCAGGAAATCGTCGAATTCCTCCGCGATCCGGGCAAATTTCAGCGCCTCGGCGGCCGCATTCCGCGCGGCGTGCTCCTGGTGGGCCCTCCCGGCACCGGCAAGACGCTGATTGCGCGCGCCGTTGCGGGCGAAGCCAATGTGCCGTTTTTCACCATTTCGGGCTCCGACTTTGTCGAGATGTTCGTCGGCGTCGGCGCCAGCCGCGTGCGCGACATGTTCGAGCAGGCCAAGAAAAACGCCCCCTGCATCATCTTTATTGACGAAATCGACGCTGTCGGCCGCCACCGCGGCGCCGGCCTGGGCGGCGGCAACGACGAGCGCGAGCAGACCCTCAACCAGCTGCTGGTCGAGATGGACGGTTTCGAGGCGAACGAGGGTATCATCCTCATCGCCGCTACCAATCGTCCGGACGTGCTTGATCCCGCGCTGCTGCGGCCCGGGCGATTCGATCGCCAGGTGGTGGTGCCGAACCCCGACATCATCGGCCGCGAGGCCATTCTCAAGGTGCATGTGCGCAAGGTTCCGCTGGCGCCCGACGTCAATCTCAAGACGGTGGCGCGCGGCACGCCGGGGTTCTCGGGCGCCGATCTGATGAACCTCGTCAACGAGGCGGCCCTGATGGCGGCCCGACGCAACAAGCGAGTGGTGACGCAACTCGAGTTCGAAGACGCCAAGGACAAGGTGATGATGGGCGCCGAGCGCAAATCGCTCGTC
>JASHRR010001481.1 GCA_030037185.1 Xanthobacteraceae bacterium
TGATCGCGATCGGGTTCGAGTTCGATGATATTTCCGCCTGATCCACTCATTGCGAAAAATCTCTTGTGGTCTTGCGACTGCTGCCGTCAGGGCACTACTCCGTGGTCGCGCAGGATCGGCAGAGGACTAAGCTCGGCCCTCGACGTGCAGTTGGCGCAGCAGGGAGGCTGCGCGGGTCTTCAGCCAGCCTAGGTGGCGCCCGCAGCGACAGCAGCGCAAACCGTGGGAATGAGGTCCAGTCCCGGGCTCAATCACGCCTCTACGGTCACAGCAACCGCTGTTGCGATCGCAGCTTCGATCGAGCCGGAGGCTGTGCCCGATTAGAGGATCGATGATCGCCGGCGGTGGCGCCTGGTTCTGCCGCCCCCGAACGCGTGCAATAGCAGCCTCGGCAGCCTCGCCCTCGCCGAGCGTGCCTGGTCGTTGCACAAATGCTTCGAGCTTGGTGAGATAACGCCGCGCTAGATGCAGGCGCGATCGCCAGAAACTCTCGCTCATCGTCGTGATCTCGCCTGTAATTCATCGCAAGATGCTGCGCCGACGGTAGACATCGTCCGGCGTGCGGTTAAGAGGGAGTCGCGCATGAGCTTCACTACGGTCCCATCGAGCTTCCAGGCGATGCCAAGAGCCCTTGCAATCGGGAACGGCTGAGGCGGGCTAACGAACACATCGCAGAGGACGGCCCTATCGTCTTCGCGCACCCATGCCGGTTCGGCGCAGAGGGCATCGTTTCAAAGCGGGTCGACAGCACGTATCGATCCGGTCGATGTCTGGTCTGGTTCAAGGTCCCAATTCGGCCAGCCTCGCAGTGCAGCGGGAACGGAGCGAGATTTGGAATTGACGAGCCAGGGTGCGCCGGCGATGACCCGCCGCAAGAGCGATTGTTGTGTTTGTTCCAGCACGGTAACCTGTGCGCGCCAGCGATCGACCAGGAGGAATCGCCATGCGCGGACGGAACACGCTTACTACATTGGCGGCAGGCGCTGCATTTGCATTTCAACTCGGCTTCGGAGTTGGGGCGACGAATGCCCAATCCACCGTGGCACTTACCGGCAAGGTCAGCTCCGGCGCCGAGCCGACGATGGAAGGCGTAGTGGTGAGCGCCAAAAGGGATCTCTCGACCATCACCGTCTCGGTCGTCACCGACGAGACGGGCCGATACACCTTCCCGGCTAATCGCCTATCACTGGGCCGGTATACCATCAGCATCCGTGCGACCGGCTATGACCTCGATGCGCCGAACGTTGCCGTGGTGGAAGCGGGCCACGCAGCGATCGCCGACCTCAAACTCAAGCCCACCCGCAACCTCGCGGCGCAGCTCACAAATGCCGAATGGTTGATGAGCATACCGGGGTCTCAGGAACAGAAGGCGTTCCTCACCACGTGCACCAATTGCCACAGTCTTGAACGCATCGTGCAGTCAGTGCACGACGCCGATGAATTTCTTCAGGTGTTCGCGCGCATGGACTCCTACTATCCGGGCAGCACGCCGTTGAAGCCGCAACGGCTCGTTGGCGATAAGCGCAACGACGGCGCCAATGGGGCGATGCGGCGTGCAATGGGAAATCGCATCACGGCAGAATGGCTCGCCAACATCAATCGGAGCCAGCACGAAAGCTGGAATTATCCACTGAGTATCATGCCGCGGGTCAGCGGCAAGTCTACGCATGTGATAATCACCGAATACGACTTGCCGAACAATGTGATCCAGCCCCACGACGTGGTACTCGATCGCGAGGGGGCGGTCTGGTACTCCGATTTCGGCCAGTTGCTCCTCGGTAAGATGGATCCGAAGACCGGACGCGTTATCCAGTATCCGATTCCCGAAACAAAGAAGGGTTTTCCGGTTGGGACGCTCAACCTTGAGCTTGACGGCGAGGACAATCCCTGGGTCGGCATGATGTTCCAGAACGCAATCGCAAGGTTCGACAGAAAGACGGAAACCCTCCGGACTTTTTCGATCCCGAAAGAATGGGACACAGACGCCGGACAGTTAGCGCACATTGCGCTCCAAGGAACGCCCGCCGATGGCAAGGTGTGGATCAAGAACAACGACGGCAACGACATCTACCGCCTCGATCCCGTGTCAGACATTTTCGAAAATCTCGGTTCGTTCAAGGACCCGCGAAACGGCCGGCGCATTGGCGCCTACGGCATCCATTCGGACGCGCAAAACAATCTTTATCTGCTCGATTTTTCTGCCGGCAATATCGTCAGGATCAATGCCGCGACTAAGATCCCGACCGTCTACATGACGCCGACCCCGAACTCGCGTCCGCGGCGCGGCCGTGTCGATGCCGAAGGCCGCTTATGGTTCGCCGAATACCAAGGCAATGCTATCGGTATGTTCGATCCGCGCACCGAGAAATTTTCTGAATGGAAGGTGCCGACGCCCTGGAGCTCGCCTTACGATGCCGCGGCTGGGGGCAACGGCGAGGCGTGGACAGCCGGCATGTCGAGTGATCGCGTGGTTCGGCTCGATATTAAAACCGGCGAGATCACCGAATACCCTCTGCCCCGCTCGACGAACGTCCGGCGCGTCCATATCAACGATGGGAAGAGCCCAGGCACCTTGTGGATCGGCAGTAACCACGGCGCATCGATTGTCAAAGTCGAACCTTTGGACTAGTCGCCACTTGCCCGTACTTGCCTGCTTGGCGCCGAGAGCATCGTTCCCAAGCGGGTAGACGGCACTTATCGGTCCGGCCCAGTGCCGCGACTGGACCAAGGTCCGCAATCCGGCCAGCCTCGCGGTGCAGCGGCAGCGGAGCGAGATATGGAATCGGCGAGCCTCAGGCAGTGCACGCCGAGGATGACGCACCGCAAGGGCGAAATCACGGCGGCGATCTCAAGCGGAACGTCCGGGCCGAAAAGGTTGGGGGTCCTTAAGAACCGTGAGCTGATATCACCATCTTGTTCTTCGCCTTGGCGGTGCGTGGGCTACCGTTTGGTTGGCGCCTTGAACAGAGGCGGAGATAGTTCATGAGTAACCCAAACGGGAACTATTTTGTCCGCCGTACCGAAACAGCGATCGTATGATGGAAAGGGTCCCGTTAGCCGCCGTTCACGTATTCACGCAGCGGCCGGACGATCAGCCCAGATCGGGTGCATGCCCTGACCACTTTTGACCGCACGCCATCTGTTGCAGAGAGGATGTAGCTGTCGGGAGGAAGCTCTGGGAAGCGTTTGGCGTATCCTGGCATGAGATCCTTCAGTTCCATATACTTAGGGTCATTGGAGCGGGCAAATCCACGCGGCACGTCATTAGGGCTGATCCAGACCCATTGTGGATCGTTCTTGGTCCCGAGGCCGGCGCGGTGCGTCGGATATCCGTACGCCCAGGTATCGGGGGGCTCGAATCTGATACCAAGAGAAGCAGATAGCTGATCTTTCACTGCCTCGATATCGGATACAGCCTCCACTACGTAGTCGTGGCCGACGTCAATTTGAAGCTTGGACAAGTAATCTGCAAACGAGTCGGCAATGTGCAACTGGCGATCAAGCTCAATGTCAGCGTAGGTAACCGACGGATTTGCTGAACTCACTCGGTAGTCGAGGCAAAGATACCAATGCCCGTCGCCATCGAACGGAGCAAGCCCGCGGAGTGGGAAGCTGATATGCTCCTGGAGATCGTACCAGTCGAGCGACCACCGGATCAATGACGGAAAGTTTGGACCAACACCGGCAATAAT
>JASHRR010001482.1 GCA_030037185.1 Xanthobacteraceae bacterium
CAGCAGGGCTTGATTTAACGTATCAGTTACACTGCGGTGAGGATGAGGCAAAGAAGTTGCCCCAGCAGCGGAGGGCCGTGTGCCATATGATCGGCGACAAGAACACCATTTACCCGGAGTAGTGGACCGCGCCGCGTGCACAGCGACAGCGCTCAGGACCTCCGATCGACCCACATTGTCGTGGCGCTGCTCGACGATACTGTCGAGGATGTCATCCCCGGCAGCGGGACTAGGATGTTCGTGTCGGGCAGAACGACGCCCGTCTACGCGAGCGCCAGAGATACACTGGCATCACGGGACAGGATGTCGACCCCCGAGAATTGGTGACGGCTATTCAATGCGTCCACGGAACGCGCTGCGTGTAGGCGAAGTTGTCCGCATAGTTCTGGACGACGCGCTTTGGCGGAGCTGGTTCGAACACGCGGTATGGGAGCCCATGTTCCTCGCAATAGGCGATGGCTTCTGCCTTGGAATCAAATCGCAGCCTGCTGCAGGACGTCGCCCGACCTAGTCCATCCCATGAGTGGCTCGATCGTTTTGGGGGAGGCTTGTTCGAAGTCGAGCACCCATGATTTGGACTGGGCGATCGAGCGCATGGCGTTCTTGGCGGGAACGTAGATGCGGGCGGTTGTTACTGTGCGCATACGCCAACAACGCTCAAGAGCTGCCGCCGGTTCACTGCTTCACCGCGTAGATGCGTCGGATTGCCGAGAGTGCGGATCAAACCCCAGCGCCTCCGCGAACTCCTAGAACTCGACGACGCTGACGCCGTGTTGGGCCCGCTCGATATCGCTGATCCATTGCTGACTGCGACCCATGCGCTCCGCCAGCTGCCCCTGCAAAAGGGGGCATGTCAGAAAAATGTTACCGCGATTCTGACAGGCCGGAATGCCAGCCAAATCGACCTTCAGTTTCCCGCGGGCCGGCCTCGATTTCAGCCGGACCTCACGGGACAAAAAGAGCGCGCTGGTCCTGTAGGCGTGCAGGGAGGGCAGCAGACGCTAGTCAGTCTGCGGCAAGCTCACCCTGGTCCTTTGGCTTTCGAAGGCAGACCACACTTGACGGGGAGCATCTTCATTACCGAAGATGACCCAAAAATGAGGAACGTTATCGTCTCAATTTGCGCGGATGGAAATGGACTGCCTTTCGGTCCCGCCTGATTGGCCCTTCAAAAGGTCGTGACATCCCGCCGAGTTGGCTTTCGAGCCTCATGAGCGGCAGATCATTGCCGTGCAGCCACTGATCGAGATTCAAATCCATCATGTCCTCGTCAAGCGCCGCCGCATCACCGCGGACTGCAATCAAAACACGCTTTTCAGCAGGCTCCGCAACGATCGTGTGATGAGTCCTGCTCCCGGCAAATACCCATGATGAAACGCCGGTGACCTAGAGCAGTTCAATGCGAGGAACATCTCTTCGGCGCTTAGCGCGCGTGATGCCCAGACTTCCAACGGTGACAGCCGCTGTTGTGACGCGTGCCGATTTAAAGGGCGCAGAAGCCGAGATTGGAGGTGATTGGCACAAGCGGAGCCAAGGCCCCACCCGCGCCGCTACGCTTCCCGGAACTGCTTCTACAACCGCACCTACGCCGTTGCCGTCCAACATTGAGTGATTGTACTGCATGGCATGAGATACTCGTCGCAACGTCTCGATAGCTTCCTGCGTCGTCGCGCATTGGTCCCGAACTATTCGGGTGATCAGACACATACAAGCCGAAGGAACGCGGGCTGGACCTCACCAGATGCAGTCCGACCGCCAGGCCGCGCTCGTTCATTCCGTCAAGTCGTCCCGTTAGCGACGCGCTTGCGCCGATACTCGCGCAGCTGCCAATTGCCTGCAAAAGAACGAAGCGCGCTTCGTAGTGTCGTGGCTTGAAGTCATAGTTTCGGCCATAGACACCCGAGCCGACGACCGCAGATCAGTGGCCGCAGACCGTCGTTGCCAAAGCAAAGCGCGGCGTGCTCCGTCGAAATGCCAAGGCCGTCCGCGATTCCCGTGATTTCTTGCCAGAGAGTAGGCGCGTACTTGGCGAAGGTTCTGTGTGCGGCACGGATGTCGAACCACCACGGCAGCTCGCTGGGCTTACGACGAAGAAGGGCACGTCCCTTCGATGTCGCTGCGAACATCTGTGCCTGTGCGAACCTAAACGTCATAGGACGTCCCCTGCGATGTTAACTTGAAAGGCTTGAGCGCCGCCGGCGCGGTCATCAGCGAACCGATTTCAAGAATCATTTCGCAGTGTGCCCGAAAACCGATTATTGCGAATTTGGGCCAGGACCGTGGCGAATCAAGAGTCCGCAGGGCTTGGGGGGAATACTGGACGACCGCGGATGCTGCGCAAAGATACCCACTACCGAATGCGTGAGATTGTCATAACCACAACGGATGGCCACGGGCTCGTATGCGGGCAGCGATCCAATGGGCATCGGTCGCCTATTGGTATCAGCGGACCTGCCGGCGGAACAAGGCACCCGGGCCGCTCTACCGAAGATGACCCGTGGTGTTAGCGTTGTACAACCCCTATACTGAGGTGCGCGCTTTCCGACCGGTTCACCCTTGAGAGATAGATATGGCAGAGTACATCCTGTTCATGCACAATGATGTCGTTGCCGACGATCAGGGCGCGTGGGAATCGTATCTCCGAACGCTCAAGCAAAGCGGCGTATTTGACGGCGGCAGCGAGATCGGCGATGGAATCTGCGTGCGAAAAACGGGCGCGGTGCCGCCGATAACCGAGCATTTGGGCGGTTTTATTCGGGTGACTGCCGCCACCATCGATCACGCGAAATCACTGTTGGCCGGTAATCCGCACTTCGAATCGGGCGGGACGGTGGAAATACGCGAGTTGCCGCGGACCTAAGAAGATTGCACTGAGGGGCGGACCGCTCAGTCGCGATGTCGCTTCTGACCTCCCACCCAGACGGAAGAATCGCGGCCGGTTTGGATAGCGCTCACCTCCCGGCGCAACAGGACACCGATGCCGTATCGGAGCAGCAGCGAACAATTGCGCCTGTCGGCCTGCATTGGCGTGAAATGAGCCTCATGTTGGCCATCCCATGTCCCAGCCGTTCCAGAACTGGATTTGAAAAGTGGGTCTAAAGGGCTGGCCGGGACCGAGACCGAGCAGCGGTCGATTTTGCCGAGGCCTTTTGGGAAAGCGCTGTGCGGTGGCGTAGGTGAGCACAGGGTGCAGCGGGGCAGGGCTAGCGCCCAGGCAAGACGCCCCGTTAGACTCCGATGAGGTGCAGCAGCCTCGAGCGGTGCAGCCGTCTCTTGTTCCTTGGTGCACCTTCGGACTATGTACGGCGGTAACGTCGGGTGCCGAACTTCACTGCCAATGGATTTCACAGACGAGGCTGGATATGGCAAGCCTGGACACCAAGCAGGTCGAGCCGTTCATCGAGGAGCTGAGCCCGCTGAAGAAGACATTCTATCAAACCTTCTTCGGCTCGCTGATGGGCCAGACGTTCTTCTTGATGGGCTTGCTCGCGGTCTATCTCGCTGTCGTTGCGGCGCTGTACTGGTACGCGAAGAACCCCTTACGGGCGTTTCTGGACGACCTCGGTCCCATCTGGTTCTGGGCCATCGTCGCTGCACCGCTTGTCTGCATTCTGCTGTTCCAGATGAAGCCAACGGCGCTGCGCGCTCTCCGCGAGAGGCGCCTGAGGGCGATGACGATAGGTGGGTTTCCGAAGCCGGGGTACTTTCGCCTCCAACCCTACACTGCGTCAGACCATGACGCCTTCAAGCGCCTTGACGGAGCCGACCGCGAGGTCCTCGACTGGCTCAAATCAGCGAAGTTACCATTGCTCTACCTGTCCGGCGCTTCCGGTGTTGGCAAGTCTTCGCTCCTATCCGCGGCGGTGTTGCCTGAGCTGCACGATGCGGGATGGACCGTTGTCGAGACGAGATTATTCGGTGACCCTGTCGAGCGCCTGCGTAAGGCCGTTTTAGAAGACAAGCGCATATTCAAGCGCGAGCCTACTAACGCCAACAAGCTGTCACTGAGAGAACTGCTGAAGATTGCGGCCGAGGCGACGGCGAGAACACACGCCGCCCCGCTGCTGCTTGTCATCGACCAGTTCGAGGAATTTCTTATCTTACGTGATGAGACTGCTCGTGCCGCTCTTGTGCTGTTGTTGTCCGACTTGTCAAAAAGGCCAATCGACGGATTGAAGCTGCTGCTTGTGTTCAACAGCGACTATCAGCCACTTGTCTTCAAGCTCGACTTTCCGCCGCTGGTGTCCGGTGAGAGTTGGCACCAACTGGCTCCCTACGAGAGGAGCAAGGCTACATCTATGCTACAGGGCGGTGGACGCGAGTGGTCGCCCAGTGCCCTCGACACCTTGTTCAGAGGGCTTGATCGGATTGAACACGCTCCCGGTCTCTACAGGCCCATTACTCTCAACATGATCGGCTTGGTGCTTGAAACAATGGGTGGCACGCTGCGTGGCGATGCATCGAAGCTCATCCACAGCTACCTCACCGACAGTCTGACCGCCAGCGCATCGCGCGATTTCGTCAAGCCAGTGTTGGCCGAAATGCTCACCGAGACGGGAACCAAGGAGCCGCTTACCGAGGCTGAACTTGTCGACAAAACTCATTTGGAGTTGTGGCAGGTGAGAGCGACGCTTGCCGACCTTGCGCGGCGAGGTCTTGTACGACGAGTGGAGGGCGCGGAGGCAATCTGGGAGATTGCGCATGATTTTCTTGCACGAACGATTGGACAGTTAATCGGCCGACTAAAGCCGACGTTTGTGGAGCGTGCTCGGCCGCTGGTGGCGCCGGTCGTGCTGCTCGGATGGGTGATCGTGTTCGCGATGGCCCTGCCATTTTGGCGGGATTTGCAGCAGCAAGCGGCGGAGAGAACACTAGGCGAGGAGTTTGATGCGAGAATCTATGCGGCACAGCCGCGAGGGCTTTCCGTGGTATTGCGGAACGTAGATGAGTTACGGTTGGCCCGTGCGACGCGCTTCCTTGATCGGTTGGATGAGTTTGCGCTTAATCTCTCCAATACGCGCATCACCAGCCTGGAGCCGCTGAGGGGCCTGACCAGCCTGTCGTCGCTTGATCTCACCTCTACGGGCGCTACCGACCTACAGCCGCTCAGGGGCCTGACCAGCCTGTCGTCGCTTAGTCTCGGCAATACGCGCATCACCAGCCTCGAGCCGCTCAGCGGCCTGATCAGCCTGTCGTCGCTTGATTTCTCCTTTGCTACGGGCATCACCAGCCTCGAGTCGCTCAGGGGCCTGACCAGGCTGTCATCGCTTAATCTCACCTTAGACGAAGGCATCACCAGCCTCGAGCCGCTCAGGGGCCTGACCAGGCTGTCATCGCTTAGTCTCGGCCGTACGGGCATTACCAGCCTCGAGCCGCTCAGGGGCCTGACCAGCCTGTCGTACCTTAATCTCACCTCTACGGGCATTACCGACCTCGAGCCGCTCAGGGGCCTGACCAGCCTGTCGTGGCTTGATCTCAGCTCTACGGGCATTACCGACCTCGAGCCGCTGAGCGGCCTGACCAGCCTGTCCTGGCTTGATCTCAGCTCCACGGGGATTACCGACTTAGAGCCGATGAGGGGCCTGACCCGCCTGTCGACTCTTAATCTCTCCGGTGCCGGGGGCATCACCACCCTGGAGCCGCTCAAGGGGATGAAAGTTTTGATTGAGGGTGCCAACGACGAACTGCGTGCGACCATGAGGTGATCGAGACTGGCTAAGGGCTTCAGGCAGGTCCCGGCCTGAGAGATATGGCCTCGCCCGCCCTGGGGCCCGCTTCGGCATCGCGGGTCCCGCCCCTTGGCGCGACCTTCGCTCTGGGAACCGGTGGTCCTGGTGGGGCGAGGAGCCCCTTCGGGAGCAATGGCGGGCCAGGAGCCCTCGGGTGGACCAGACGCATCGGCGTCGCAAAAACGGCGCCACGGTTTCAGTCGGTGCAGTCTGGCGGAGCATGTCCTCCTGGCCGTCCTTCCCATCCGGTGCGCCATTTTTGTCCGTTACGGAACCACCGTTTCTTCTGCTCACATCTGCGTGCAGGGCAGTTGGTGGCACCCGCTTGACGCACATTGCCCTGGCTTGAGCGTCATTTTCCCTGGAATAGAAAGCGGCATCGGCTGCTACGAGGTGTGGTGTGCGGTTGCAAGCCAGGTTTCCGGGATGAAGCCGCCCACGATTCCGATTTGATATCGCCCACCATTCCGAAATGAAGCCACCCACGATTCCGATATGATGTCGCTCACCATTTGCTGACCATACCGGGAGATTCTGCCCCGGAGTGGGTTGCCTCTGCTGGCCCACCATGACCCTGCACGACTGGGCACCTATACGGCCGATAATCTCGACGATCAGATGAACGATTACGGCTGCCCTGATAGGCTCATTTTCAGTTTCAACGGCAAAGCCGTGTGCACGATCGAAACAAAGTTCCCGTCTGTATCAGCCGACAACATCCGTTTTTCAACTGCCATCACCGACTTCGAGGGCCATACTTACGAAGGCGAGAACGATGATCCCACCGGCACAGAAATGGATGTCGCACGGATCCACGCCGCACCGCTGAAACGCTGAACGACGTGATACAATCTCCTCCGCACGACTTTCGCCCTATTCGTTGCACTCGTCCTGTTCCTAACCCTACCGCCTGCGCCCAATCCATCCTCGGCTTCACCCTGACGCGAAACCGAAATTGAATCTTCAAATCTATCCCCACAGCCGGACGAAAACACGACCTCTTCTGGTCAAACTGCCGCAAAGGAAAGCAGCGTAGGGATCCTCGTGGGGACCACGATGCCTTCCCACTCGTAGAAGAAAGTAGCTTTTTGACGCCCACCGCGAATTGCTTAAAAGTATTTCTTAATTCCGAAAAAATGACGGTTCGTTTATGGTCGACCACGCGGCAAGACCAGCCGCTGGTGACGGGCAATCCAAATTCTGCAAGCGAGCACGGTTTACCGCTGCTTCTTCCACACGGATGACATTCGGCAACCTCAACCGGCGCGTTTTTTGTTTGCGCCGAATGCGGCACACTGAACGCCGGGATCGCGACACGTCGCGCAACGTCTATTGGTACGGCGAGGAACGCCGGACCGGGTCGGCAACGGCCGTACGTGCGGGAGATAGCCGGAAGTGGATTGCCGTTGCATAGGGTGGTGGATAACCGTGCCAGCTATCTGCGGGTTGTTGAGGCGAAGCCGCTGACGCCAGCGTGACGACGCCGAGATGCGGCGGGTCTGAAAGGAGACAGTCGATGACCTCCACCGATCCAAGACCCATGTCCCGCGCCTCTGCGATCCTCTACGCTATAGGCTCGCCGCTGTGCCTTCTTGCGCTGGTCTTCCTGCCCGCAGGCAGGATCGATTGGATTCCCGGCTGGCTCTTCATCGCGGTCGTTGTTGCGGCCTTCGGTCTTTCTGCACTCCTGCTGGCACGCATGAATCCGGTGATCTACCGCGCCCGCAGCCGGTTCCAACCAGGTACCGAGAAATGGGACCTGATCCTGCTCGCGATCATGCTCCCGGCGATGGTCGCTGAAATCCCTCTCGCGACGCTCGACGCAGGCCGGATGGGATGGTCCGACGTACCGCTATGGGTGGTGCCGGCTGGCTACGTCCTGCTTCTCGGTGGCATCGCGGTCACGACGTGGTGCCAGGCCGTCAATCCGTTCTTCGAGCCGGGCGTCCGCATCCAGAAGGAGCGGGGTCAGCGGGTGATCACTTCCGGGCCGTACAGATTCGTCCGCCATCCCGGCTACACGGGGGCGATAGCAATGTTCATCGCAATTCCGCTCGCATTCGCCTCGTGGTGGGGCTTGCTGCCGGGTGCATTGGCGATCGCGTTGCTGGTTGTCCGGACGGGCTGGGAGGATCGCCTGCTGAAGGCCGAGCTATCAGGCTATGCCGATTATGCTCGCCGAACGCGCTATCGGCTCTTGCCGGGCCTTTGGTGAGATGGTTTGCCCCGCGGCTGGGCGCGGGTGGTGGCTAACGCGGTGGTAGTAGTTTGTGACCCATCGAGGGCGGACCTTGTGTCACCGGCGTAAACGAGCGGTGGATCCGCCGAGTGACATCGGTGAAAGTGTTAACGAAAATGTTCTGACAGGTCGGTCAGCAGGTCCGGCCCGGTGGGGTTCCAGCCGAGCTGATGGCGGGTCAGCGCGCTCGAGGCCGCAAGGTCGATCGTGGCGAGGTGGGCCATCCAGCCGAAGTACTCCGGCGCCTCCTCGGCTGTGATCGACTCGACCGGCATCTTCAACCCGGCACCGATCACCTCGGCGATGTCGTGCAGGGCAACACCTTCCTCGCCTACGGCGTGGTAGCGCGCGCCTGCCCGGCCCTTCTCGAGCACCAACCGGTAAAGCCGGACGGCGTCGGAGACGTGCACGGCCGGCAAGCGGTTCCTGCCCTCGCCGATATACGCCACCCGGCCCTTTTGCCGCGCCAACTGGATATGCTGTGCGATCCGGCCCTGATGGCGCGTGTCGTGCACCTGCGGCAGCCGCATCACCATCACGCGTCCGTCCTTGGCGATGAGGGCGTCAGCCGCCTCCTCGGAAGCTGCACGGGGGAATTCGGCCGAGGTGACGTGATCGTCGGTTTCTACCGCCGGGCCGCCGGTCTTTGACCGGGCGAGGCCCGTGCCGGAGGTGATGACGAGCGGCCGGTCCGCGCCGGCCAGAACCTCGCCGAGCGTCTCGATGACCTTGCGGTCCTCCTCGCTGTGCTGCTTTAAGTTGGAGAAGTCGTGGTTGAATGCCGCGTGGATGACGCCGTCGGCTGCCTCGGCGGCAGTGCGCAGGTGGTCCAGATCGTTCACGTCGCCGCGAAACACCTCCGCCCCGGCATGGGTGAGCGCCTCGGCGCCGGCGCGCGAACGGCTGAGCCCGACCACATGATGGCCTGCGTTGACGAGTTCCGGAACAAGAAAGGAACCGATGAAGCCGGTAGCACCTGTCAGAAACACTCGCATCCGTCACCTCTTGTGTGGGCTGGCTTTCGGCTCCGCGGCCCTGGTCAGCACAGTAGGCGAGCCCTGGTGAACGATCTACGCGCGCGTGTCTGTATTCTGTTCGCGATCTTCCGACAGATGTGCCTGGCATGGATCCGCTCTCTGCGGCCGCTGCGCAGTTTTGTCCTGAACCCAGGTAGCTACACCTTGGGCGGCTTCGACCTCGGCGAGGGGGGGCAGAAACGATGTGTACGGGGGTTTGTGGGAGAATACCTTTAAGGAGAACTCGCATCACGATGGCTGATAGGACGATTACACCTGAGTTGCCGGATCAACACTGCTAAACTATCCGAAGCTGGAGGACCTGACTGGGGCATGACGGGGTTTTCAAGCGGCTCAAGAAGGCCCTACGACGTCGAAGAATTTCCGTTTGAGTACAACGCTTCTGCCTGCTCCCACAGCCGGTTCAGGCTGTCGAACAGCTCCACATGCAACCGCAGCCGCACGGCGCCGTGAGCCTCGGTGATGCCCGCCGCGCCAAGCAACTCCCCAACGCGAAGCCGCAGACCTGGATAGTAGACGGATAGGCAGGCCAGGTCGTAGACCGGGTCCGCAAGTTGCGCATATTCCCAGTCCACCAGCATGGGGACGGGCCCGATGAGGTTGCTGGCATTGAGGTCGCCGTGGGTCGTCACCGGCGTGGCCGCGAAGGTGGCGCAATCGGCTGCGAGCTGCCGTGTACGCGCGACCAGAGCGTCGATCTCTGCGGTGGCGGCCGGATCGCGCTCGAGGATGGCCCGTGCCTGCCCTGTCGCGATGGATACCGGATCGAACGCCGCAAGCCCCTTGGGGGGCGTTATTGCGTGCAAGCGCCGGAGGCGGGCGCCCAGGGTGCGCAGGCCCTCGGCCGCCTGCAACTGCGCGGGAGTCCACATCCCGCCCTCGATGTAGTCCATGAGGATCCAGCGGCCGTCCGGCGCGGCGTCGAGCACGGCGGGCGCCACGCCCGCGGCAGCAGCGGCGCGGTGGCAGCCCACCTCGCGCAGCGAGTCCGCTCCGGGTCGCGGCCCCTCCCAGATTCGCTGCCGCAACACGAAACGACCCGCGCGCGTATCGATGCGCAGATTGCGATTTACGTTGCGGCCGCCATACAGCCGCTGGACGCTCAAGGGCGCTTCGCCCCCGGCGCAACCCGGAATGCGCCGCAAGAGCGATGCAGGGATCACCCAGCGGTCTGACGCCGGTATGTCTTCAACCATTCAATGAAACCCGCAGCAGCAACGACGAGATAAACCAGGAACAGAAACGCCGTGAAAACCAGTCCCTGAGCGGCGTACAGCCAGGCCAGCACCGCATCGAC
>JASHRR010001483.1 GCA_030037185.1 Xanthobacteraceae bacterium
CACAGCGTCGAAGTGCCCGCGGGTCCGCCGCCCGGCGGCTGCTCGCTGCCCCACCGGCCAAGCCGGCTGCGGCGCGTGGCAAGGCAGCCAAGTTTGGAATCAAACCTGAAACCAAGCCCGACACCAAGTCTCAGGCGCGGCCTGCCAAAACGCCGATACAGCCTGCGGGCGCGAGGCGTGACAAAAAAAGCGCCAAGGCCGGAATTAAGGTGGTCGTCAAGCGAGGCGGCACGGGTCCGACCAAACCGGACCGGCCAAGGGGCGGAAAACCCGGCCCGGGCGCAAAGAAACCGGGACGGAGAGGTTGACGGATCATGATCGAGACCGTAAATACTCCCCGCTCAGTCCAAGAATTCGTCAACGACGCCAAACCCTGGTTTGAGGGAAGCGTCGCGTTCGTGCTTATGCGGGGCTAATCATCTTGGATGCGCCCTGCCCCCTTGCCGGGCGAGGGCGGGGGCAGATGCGAGTGGAGGCCCTCCCTGCCGCCGCGTGGGGGGGTACGACGCGAAAGTCGGCAACAGGAGTAACGGCCTTGGCCCGTATCGCTGGTGTTAATATTCCGACCAACAAGCGGGTCCTGATCGGGCTCCAGTATATTCACGGCATTGGTCCAGCGAAATCGCGGGAGATCATCACAAAAGTCGGGATTGCGGACCAGAAGCGCGTATTTCAGCTCACGGACCAGGAGGTTCTGCAAATCCGCGAGGTGATTGATCGCGACTACCTTGTCGAGGGCGATCTGCGGCGCGAGACGGCGATGAACATCAAACGGCTGATGGACCTCGGTTGCTACCGCGGTCTGCGCCACCGGCGCGGCCTGCCGGTTCGCGGCCAGCGCACCCACACCAATGCGCGGACCCGCAAAGGTCCAGCAAAGGCGATCGCCGGCAAGAAGAAGTGATTTGCGAGTGAGGCTCGCTAGCTGCGGGTCGCGAAAGGGTCGAGAATGGCTAAGGAAGCTGTCCGCGTCCGGCGTCGGGAACGCAAAAACATTGCCTCTGGCGTTGCCCACGTGAACGCGTCGTTCAATAACACGATGATTACGATTACCGATGCCCAGGGCAATGCCATCGCCTGGTCGTCTGCCGGGACGATGGGCTTCAAGGGGTCGCGGAAATCGACGCCTTACGCCGCTCAGGTGGCTGGCGAGGATGTCGCGCGCAAGGCGCAGGAGCACGGCATGCGTACGCTTGAAGTGGAGGTCGCTGGTCCGGGCTCGGGTCGCGAATCCGCATTACGTGCTTTGCAGGCGGCTGGCTTTACCATTACGTCGATCCGCGACGTGACGCCGATCCCGCATAACGGTTGTCGGCCGCGCAAGCGCCGGCGCGTGTAGTTTAGGTTCGGCCGGCATTTTCGCGCCACGCCGAAATTTTTCCCGTGAAGCAGCGCTGGTTGCGCCAAGAACGCGCGCGCTGCTCAACGCGATGGGTGACGAAGTGACAATCCAGAAGAACTGGCAGGAACTGATACGACCGAACAAGCTCCACGTCACGCCGGGGCCGGATCCGAAGTGTTCTGCCACGGTGGTGGCCGAGCCTCTCGAACGCGGCTTTGGATTGACGCTCGGCAACGCGCTGCGGCGTATCCTGCTGTCGTCTCTGCAGGGCGCGGCCGTGCAGTCGGTGCACATCGACGGCGTCCTCCACGAATTTTCATCCATCGCCGGCGTGCGCGAGGACGTGACCGACATCATCCTTAACATCAAGGACATCGCCATCAAGATGCAGGGCGATGGCCCAAAGCGCATGGTCGTCAAGAAAACCGGCCCGACGCTCGTCACCGCAGGCGACATCCAGACCGTCGGCGACATCGTCATTCTCAACCCGGACCTGATGCTGTGTCATCTCGATGAGGGCGCCGAGATCCGGATGGAATTCACCGTCAATACCGGCAAAGGCTATGTGCCGTCCGAGCGCAATCGGCCAGAGGATGCGCCGATCGGGTTGATCCCGGTCGACAGCCTGTATTCGCCCGTAAAGAAGGTGTCCTACCGGGTCGAGAACACCCGCGAGGGACAGATTCTCGACTACGACAAGCTTACGCTGCAGATCGAGACCAATGGAGCGGTCACGCCCGAAGACGCGCTCGCCTACGCGGCACGCATTCTCCAGGATCAGCTCAACGTGTTCGTCAATTTCGAGGAGCCCCGCAAGGAAGTTGGCATCACCGAGGCCATTCCGGATCTTGCCTTCAACCCTGCCTTTCTCAAGAAAGTCGACGAACTTGAGCTGTCGGTGCGCTCCGCCAATTGTCTCAAGAACGACAACATCGTTTACATCGGCGATCTTGTCCAGAAGACCGAGGGTGAAATGCTTCGAACCCCGAATTTCGGCCGCAAGTCGCTCAACGAGATCAAGGAGGTGCTTGCGCAGATGGGTCTCCATCTCGGCATGGAGGTGCCCGGCTGGCCGCCCGAGAATATCGACGAGCTCGCCAAGCGGTTCGAAGATCATTATTAAGGTTTGGTCGAAGTCGAATCGTCTGGTCTGGAGTCATTGCCGGGCTCGTCCCGGCACCCGCGATGCCGGCGACCGGGCATGCGGAGGTCGTTTAGGAAAAAGCGGAGCAACGGCGATGCGTCACGGTAAGGTTTATCGCAAGTTCAATCGCACCGCCGAGCATCGTCGGGCCATGTTCGCCAATATGTGTGCTGCGCTCATCAAGCATGAGCAGATCGTGACGACGTTGCCAAAAGCCAAGGACCTGCGCCCGGTTGTCGAAAAGCTGGTGACCCTGGGCAAACGGGGCGGCCTTCATGCGCGCCGTCAGGCAATCGCAGAGCTTCGCGATGTCGGGATGGTGAAGAAACTGTTCGACGTGCTGGGCCCCCGCTACAAGGATCGCAATGGCGGCTACACCCGCATCGTCAAGGCCGGCTTCCGCTATGGCGACAATGCCCCAGTGGCGGTGATCGAATTCGTCGACCGCGACGTTGCGGCCAAGGGCCTCGATTCAGGCCAGTCTCAGGAACAGGCCGCGCAAGCGCCGGCCGCCGCGTAATCCTGGCAGCGCGGGCGTCACCCGCAAGTCCGGCGGGGCCGGACAATCTATCGCGTGAGTTCGGCCGGATCGCGTCGCCCGGGGCCGGCGGCGCCTAGCGGCTCGCGCACAAACGCCGTCGCCGGACGACGCCGCCCCGTCTGATCACTTCGTCAGCTCGGCACGCTGGTTGCCCGGCGTCACTTCGAAAGCGAAGTGGAAGGCCGGCAGGTCCTCGCCCGGATGGTCGTCCGCGAAGGTCAGCTGCGGGATGCGGAAATTGTTGGGCCGCGTCTCGGCGCCTTTGTAGATGCCAGGATAAAGATCGATGTAGTGCATGCCGGGCGCGCCGGTCGCCCGCATGATGATCTCGACATCGCCCTGGCTGTTGAAGGCGCAAACATAGCCCGTATAATTATTATCATAGACCAAGTGATAGATATTGGCGGTCTCGGTCCAGCCGACGCCTTTGAGATGGATCGTGAAGGTCGTCCCGGCCGGTCCGCGGGTGACGTCCATAGGCAATGCGGTCGGCTTGATCCAGTGAGACCCGATCTTTTTCCTGCCGCCAATATCGATCCACAGACCGTGGGGGCCGCCGAGATCGTCCGGCGTCGCAAAACGGAATTCGGCGCGTCCCGCGCTGTCGGCCGTGCTTTGTGCGATGGCCTTGGAGTCTTCCTCCCAGCCCTGGCCGGTCATGCGGTTGCCGACCACCCGCGACCAGTTGAGCTGGTAGCTCTTGCCGGGGTCCAAGCCTTCCCCGCGCACCAAAACTGGCTCGCCGACGCCGGAGAATGGAGGCGTTGACGCAAGCTCGCCCTGCGGCGGCAGCCTGCGCACGATCGTCTGCGCCTGCTGGGTCAGTGGTGCCGGCATCACCGGCGGGCCGCCCGTAACGGTGAACTGAAACGCAAAGCGCGGCCGGCCCGGCGCCGGATTCTGTTCGGGGTTACGATAGGGAAACGTCAACTCGCCGTGCATCACTTCGATGACGTGGATGCCCGGCCCCCCGGTCGCCGGTATCGTGAAGCTCGCCGCCCCCCTTGTGGTGACCGCTGAAATCCAGCCGGTGAAGTTGTTGTCGTAGATCACATCCCAGGAGTTATAGAGCGAGCGATAGCCGATACCTTTGACGTCGATTTTGATCGGCGTGCCCGGCGGCCCGCTCTTTGGCGAAATGTCCACCGTCATGTCAAGGTTGAAGCCCACATGGGTCAACTGGCGTGAGCCCTGCTGCAGCACGATGTCATGCAGGAAGCCGTAATCGTCGGGCGCGATGAACTTCACCGACAAGCGCCCCGATTGATCGCTTCTGGTTTTGGCGATCTCGTAGGCGACCGGCGTGAACTCCCGCCCGTGATACTCGGCCTCGGTCACTTGCCAGGCGCCGGTGGCAGTGGTCCACACCAGCTGGAATTCCTGGTTTGGCGGCAGGCCCTCGGCCGAAAGCGTGACCGCCGCCCCGGCCGGGGCGCGCGCCGGAGACGCCTCAAGCCTCCCGACATAGCCGTTCGAGGGCTCAGCGACTTGGACTTCCGGGCCAAGGGCCGTTGCGGGGGCCGCGGCCGCCGGCGTTTGGGACATCAGCGCCAACGACACAGCAGCAGGCAACATCAGCGCGCACGACAATCCGGCCAGCCGGCCGCCGCCACAGCCCATGGAGCACCCCTTTAGAGCGTTAGTTTTTCTTCATCTCCGGTTCGCCGGCAACCACCATCAATTCGGTGGTCGGGCGATTGAACGGCTTCCATTCCACCGTGGCGCCGTCATTCATGGTCGCAATCACCTTGTAGCCGACGGTGCCGGTCGGGTGGTCCTTCGGGATGGTCCAGAACAGCGACCAGAAATAATCGGTCGGCGGATTGCCATGCGACTTGAAGCCGGCCGGCAGCCTCTGGCCATTGCCGAGCTCCACCACCACGCTCTTGAGCACCTTGTCGTCGGCAACCTCGCCATTCGGCTGAAGTACGCGGATACGGAATGCGACCGCCTCGCCGGCCTTGTACTGATTAACCAGCACGCAGAATGGTCCGGCCTGGTTGGGCAGCGCATGGCGCACGATATCGCCCTCGAAGAACAATTTCTTCGCCTGCTGAGCCTGCGCTCCCGAGGCGAAACCGAGCGTCGCGACGGCCAATGCGATGACTGAGACTGAGATGCTTTTCATTTGTGGGCGCCCTTTCCAACCTGACGTGGACTTATCAAGATGCGTTCGCATTATTATTAAGCCCAACATAGCGGCTTTTTCGTCAGGCCGAAAGGGGGGTTTCACCCGATTCCCGTGCGGTCGTGCCGGGACGCTGGGCAACGAAAGGGCGTCGGGCGGCGCCTCCTCGCAGGCCAGGGCGCGCCGCTTGACCCCTGCACGGCCCGGTGCGGCGACGCGCGGACGCTTGCCGACGCTCCTGCTAGCGCCCGCACTTCACGTCCCCTATCCTGCACTCTATATAGATTCGACGGCTGCTCGATATTTTCGACCGTCCGACCGCTATCGATTCGGAGCTGTCTTTATGATGTCCCGTCTGGCTGCAAGCCTTTTGGTCATTCTCGCCGCCGCACCGGCGATGGGTCAGTCCGTGCGCGTGCCCTCCTCCGCCGCCGAGATCACGCTCTCGTTTGCGCCGGTGGTGAAGCGGGTGGCGCCTGCGGTGGTGAATGTCTACGCCGCGCGGGTGATCGAGAATCGCTTCCCGATGTTCGACGATCCGATCTTTCGGCGCTTCTTCGGCAGCAGCCCACGCGAGCAGATCCAGCGCTCGCTCGGCTCCGGCGTGATTGTCGATCCGGCCGGCCTTGTGGTGACGAACTTTCACGTGATCGAAAATGCCGACCAGGTCAAGGTTTCGCTTGCCGATAAGCGCGAGTTCGAGGCCGACATCGTGCTCAAGGATCAGCATGCCGATCTCGCGGTGTTGCGGCTCAAGGACGCCCACGAGCGTTTTGCCGCGATCGAACTCGGCGATTCGGATGCTCTTGAGGTCGGAGACCTCGTGCTGGCGCTTGGCAATCCGTTCGGCGTCGGCCAGACCGTGACCCACGGCATCGTGTCGGCGGTGGCGCGGACCCAGGTCGGCATCACCGATTACCAGTTTTTTATCCAGACCGACGCTGCCATCAATCCGGGCAATTCCGGCGGGGCGCTGGTCGATCTCAGCGGCCGTCTGCTTGGCATCAATACGGCGATTTTCTCCCGCTCCGGCGGCTCCCAGGGGATTGGCTTTGCCATTCCCGTCAACATGGTGCGCGGCGTGATCGCTTCCGCCCAGGGCGGCAGCGCCGTCGTGCGGCGGCCGTGGCTTGGCGCCAAGCTGCAAGCGGTCACGCCGGAGATCGCGGAAAGCCTCAACCTCAAACGGCCGGTCGGCGCTTTGGTGTCGAGCGTCGCCGCCAGAAGCCCGGCTGCCCGCGCCGGAATGCGTACCGGCGATCTCGTGGTCTCGGTGGACGGCCAGGATATCGACGACGTCAATGCCTTCGACTATCGCTTTGCCACCAAGCCGTTAGGCGGGCTCGCCCAGATCGGGGTGGTGCGCGGCGGGCGGCCGCTGAGGCTCGCGGTGGCGCTCGAATCGGCGCCCGACATCGAGCGCGACGAAACCCTCATCAAGGTGCGCTCGCCGCTTCTCGGCGCCAAGGTCGCGAACCTGTCGCCCGCGCTTGCCGACCAGTTGCGGATGGACATGGACTCAAAAGGCGTCGTCGTCACCGATGTCGAAAACGGATCGGCGGCACAGAGCTTCGGCCTTCAGAAAGGCGACATCGTGCTCAGCGTCAACAACGCCAAAATCGAGAGCACGCAGGACTTGGTGCGCACCCTGAGCCAGCCGAGCCGGTTGTGGCGGCTCACAATCCAACGCGGCGGACAGCAGATTTCCGCCGTTTTCAGCGGATGAAGGCGCGGCGCACGCCCCAAGGGGGAGGGCTGTTCGCAGCCGCCGGACTTGATCGCGATGCACCGCGGCCCCTCGCCGACAAGCTGCGGCCGCAAAAGCTTTGCGAACTGGTGGGCCAGGATCATCTGATCGGTCCGGACGGCGTGCTCACCCGCATGCTTGAGACCCGCACCCTCGGGTCGCTGGTGCTGTGGGGGCCTCCCGGCACCGGCAAGACCACGGTGGCGCGGCTTCTCGCAGACGCGACCGCGCTGCATTTTGAAGAGATTTCCGCGGTGTTCTCCGGCGTCGCCGATCTCAAGAAGGCGTTCGACGCGGCGCGGTCGCGGCGCGAGAGCGGACTTGGCACGCTGCTGTTTGTCGACGAGGTGCATCGCTTCAACCGGGCCCAGCAGGATTCGTTTCTTCCGGTGATGGAGGACGGCACCGTGGTGCTGATCGGGGCAACGACAGAAAACCCCTCCTTCGAACTTAATGCTGCATTGCTGTCGCGCGCCCGCGTGCTGGTGTTCCCCCCGCTCGATCCGGACGCAATCGAAAAGCTGCTCGCGCGCGCCGAGGCGATCGAAGGCCGGGCGTTGCCGCTCGATGCGCAGGCGCGCGCCTGCCTCATTCGCATGGCGGATGGCGATGGCCGCGCCGCCCTTACGCTTGCCGAAGAGGCGTGGCGCGCTGCACGCCGCGGCGAAATCTTTAATGCCGCCACGCTGCAGGAAATCCTGCAGCGCCGCGCGCCGATCTACGACAAGTCACAGGATGGCCACTACAACCTCATCTCGGCGTTGCACAAATCGGTGCGCGGCTCCGATCCGGATGCCGCCCTCTATTATTTGTGCCGCATGCTCGACGCCGGCGAGAGCCCGCTTTATCTGGCCCGCCGCGTCGTGCGGATGGCTGTCGAGGACATCGGGCTCGCCGATCCGCAGGCGCTCGTCGTCGCCAACGCCGCCAAGGATGCCTATCATTTCCTCGGCAGCCCCGAAGGCGAGCTTGCTATCGCGCAGGCCGTCATCTACCTCGCCGCTGCCCCGAAATCGAATGCCGCCTACACGGCCTTCGCGGCGGCGATGCGGACCGCCAAGGCGGCGGGATCGCTGCCGCCCCCCAAACACATCCTCAACGCCCCGACGAGGCTGATGAAACGCCAAGGCTACGGCCAAGGCTACGACTACGACCACGACGCACCGGAGGCTTTTTCCGGCCAAGACTATTTTCCGGAGGCGCTCGGCCGCCAGCGCTTCTACGACCCGCCCGAACGCGGCTTCGAGCGCGAGATCAGGAAGCGGCTTGCGTATTGGGCGCAGCTCCGGCGGGAGCGGGGAGGGGGCGAGGCCTAGCCGACGCAGCCCGGCGGGTTCAGCGAAATCCTACCGCCCATCGATGTGGCGCCGCTGGTCGCCGGACGCTCGACCTGCTACGGCGCGGCAGCCCCTATTTGCCGATCAGCCCCTTCTCCATGCCGTAATCCTTCAGCGCCTGGTCGATGGCCGGCCCTTGCAGGAACTTGATCAGGGCGAGCGCCGCTTGCGGATCGGCGGCGTTCGTGCCGACCGTCGCCTCGATGATGGCGGGCACCTGCAATTGCCCGATCACCGCGCCGAGATTTTTAAGCCTCGGATTGGCAATGATTTCGCTCACCGGATAGATGTTGATTTCATATTCCCCGGCAGCGAGTGCCGCCTCGCCCCGCGTCATGCTTGCATCGTGAATCTTGCCGGCGATGTCGAGAGTGGCGAGGATTTTCCTGACTGTCATCAGCGCCGCGCCGGTCGGGCTGTACTTGACCGATTTGGCGTTCAACATTGCGGCCTTGACTGCGTCCGGCGAGCTCACATCGAGCGCGGGCGCCTCGCCGCGGAGGCCGAACGCCACCGCCACCCGTGCGATTTCGAACCTGCCGGGCGCAATCTTGCCCGCGGCCTCGAGTTCATCATCGACATCCGGCAGCAGGATCGCGACCTCGAACTCCTCTCCGGCGAGGATTCCATCTTTCAGGTTGCCGCGCGCCGAACCATATGCCGCGACAATCGGCCTGCCGATCACCGCTTGCGCCTCTTTGCGCACCGCGTTGAGCGGATCGCGGATTGCCGCCGTCGCGATCAGGCGCACAGCGCCGCGCTTGGCCGCGGCCCCTTCGGCACCAGCAGATTGCCCATCGGCGTTAACACCCGCCGACAGGACCACGGCGGTTGCGATGATTGCGGCTCGTATTTTGTTCATGGCGACCTCTCTCGATTGAGGGGAGCGACGGGTTCACCGGCCGGCAGGGTTTTTGAGGCAAGGTAGCGCGGCTGCACTGGCGGCGAAATCCCGGCCTGCTAGCTCGCGCAAAGCTTCCCCGGGTTTCGCTGGCGCGCGAGCCGCGCTACATCCTTTATGCGGCGCTTTAGGAACGCTGTCGGGCGCCCGGCAATGAGGAGCGGAATTTGACGCGCCACAGAGGACCCCGCCAGCCCGGAGGCGGACGGCAAATTGCAGGCCCGCGCCATCGCGATCGCGGCCGCGATATCGCGCGGCCGGCGAAACCGCGGATCGGAGCGAAGCGGCGCCGGGCCGACGGGCGAGTTCGCGAGCCCGAAAAGCAACCGGCGGCGCTGCGCCCGGGCGAACGATCGCCGGTGCGAGCCGCCGCGCCGGCTCGGCTTCTCCGGCAGGCGCCCGCGACACCCAGTCCCCAACAAGCGACCAAGGTCCAGACCGTCGCGGTGACCGCCGACGAAGCCGGCATGCGGGTCGACCGCTTTCTCGAAGCAAGGTTTCCGTCGCTGTCGTTCTCCCACATCCAGCGCGTCATCCGCAAAGGCGAGTTGCGCGTCAACGGCAAACGGGCCGATGCCAAGGATCGGCTGGCGGAGGGGCAGTCGGTGCGCATTCCGCCGCTGCGGCTCGATGTGCCGAAAACGTCGGACCTGTCGGAAGCGGAACAAAAGACGCGTGAGTTCCTGCGTTCAATCACGCTCTATGAGGATGATGACGTCCTTGTCCTCAACAAGCCGATGGGGCTTAGCGTTCAGGGCGGTTCCGCCACCACGCGCCACGTCGACGGCATGCTCGATGTGATGCGCGATAAAAGCGGCCAGCGGCCGCGTTTGGTGCACCGTCTCGATAAAGACACCGCCGGCTGCCTGCTTGTTGCCAAGACCCGCTTCGCGGCATCCTCGCTCGCCAAGACGTTCCGCTCGCGCGAGGCGCGCAAGATTTACTGGGCGCTCGTGGCCGGGGTGCCGAAGCCGCAGCAGGGCCGCATCTCGACATTTCTCGCCAAGGACGAACGGGAGGACGAGTTCGTCATGCGCATCGCCCGCCACGGCGAAGAGGGGGCGAGCCATGCCGTGACCTACTATGCGGTGGTTGAGTCCTCGGCGCAGCACCTCGCCTGGCTATCGCTCAAGCCGGTGACCGGGCGCACCCATCAGCTGCGTGCTCATCTCGCCCATATCGGCCATCCGATCGTCGGCGATGCGAAATATTTCAACCGGGAGAACTGGACCCTGCCGGGCGGCATCCAAAACCGCCTGCACCTTCTGGCGCGGCGCATCGCGGTGGCGCATCCGCGCGGCGGCCTCATCGACTTGACGGCGCCGCTGCCGCCGCACATGGTGCAGAGCTGGAATTTGCTTGGCCTCGATGTCAAGCGTTACGATCCGATCGTCAACGCGCCCGAGGAATGAATTGTCGCCCCCCACGGCACTCGCATCTTGCGATCGCCCGCAAAAGCGCGCGATTGAGCAGCCGCGCGATTTTCGCTCGGCACAGTCTTGCCGCCGCGCCGGGGCTTGCTGGCCGCCCCGCCGGCGCGGCGGCTTGACGCGGCAATGAGAACGAATCGTCAGAGTCACGAGCATGAGCGACAGCGAATACGAGCGTTGGGAAAGGCGCTTCTCGGTGCCGGACTACGTGTTCGGGACCGAGCCGAACGTGTTTCTCAGGTCGCAGGCGCACATGCTGCCGAAATCCGGCGCCGCGCTTGCGGTTGCCGACGGCGAGGGGCGCAATGGCGTGTGGCTCGCCGAGCGCGGCCTCGACGTGCTGTCGATCGACTGGTCGCCGACCGCGCTCGCAAAGGCGCAGGCGCTCGCCAACCAGCGCGGCGTCGCCCTGCGCACCGTCGCGGTCAACGTGGTGGGATGGCAGTGGCCGGCGGCGCAATTCGACGTGGTGGTGGCAATCTTCATTCAATTTCTGACGCCCGCCGAGCGGCGGTACGTTTTTGCCGCCATGTGCAATGCCCTCAAGCGCGGCGGACTGCTGCTGATCGAAGGCTATCGGCCCGAGCAGCTGAACTACAAAACCGGCGGCCCGTCGCTGGTAGAAAATCTTTACACGCGCACGATGCTGGAAGCCGAATTCGGCGGCTTATCCGAATTGCGCATTATCGAGCATGACAGCATGACCCGCGAAGGTCGGGGGCATGTCGGCATGGCGGCGCTGATCGATCTTATCGGGCGAAAGTAACCCTTTCAGGCCTAAAGGCGGCCTCACGGACGGGGGCTCTCGCCGCCCGAAACGGGTCTTGCTCGAACGCCGCTCCAGACGCACCGCAAGCCGCGCAGCAAGGCTTGGATATCCGACATTTCCGATCGCTTGAACCATTTTATCGCGGCGCAGCGAACTATTTATCACGGTCCGAATTAATCTTCGGAATTAACCGGGCTATTGACGCCTTTTCGCCGCGAACCGCGGGAGAGGTGTGAATACCCGGACAGGCCTGACAGCCGTGCAACCAATGCTTGCGACGGGCGCGCAATCGGCCTATTGGGGGCCCGGCCCGTCGAAACGGTCAATGAAGGAGATGTCATCCATGAAGCCGGGATTTGCTGCTCTTTGTGCCGCTGCCGTTTGCGCCGCCGTGGCGTTCTCCGTCGCGCCGGCCGGCGCTCTCAGTCGCCTGAAGGCATGCAATGACGAATGGAAGGCGATGAAGGCGAACAACACGGTCGGCGACAAGAAATATGCCGATTTCCGCAAGGAATGTCTCGCCCGCACCGCCGCCGCCCCCGCCACTCAAGAGCCGGCGCCTGGTGCCACCGCCACCGCTCCGCCCGCAACCAAAGCGGCTCCAAGGGGCGCCGCGCCCTCCGCTGCCGGCGAACCGGTATTCCCGACCGCCGTGTCGCCCAAATATGCCAACGAGAGCGCCGGCAGGGCGCGGATGCATACCTGCCTCGATCAATACAAAGAGAACAAAGCCGCCAATGCCAATGGCGGCCTCAACTGGATTCAGAAGGGCGGCGGCTATTACAGCGAATGCAACAAGCGCCTGAAGGGCTGATGCAGGGCCCCATCTGAGGTTACCGACTTGACGTTGCGAGGCGAGGAGCCTGCTCCTCGCCTCGATCGTTTTTTGCCCACTGCACCCTCGGGCTGGCGGTGCGGACCCGGGCCTTGCTTCCCGGCCAACGAGCCCCGCACTTGTCGACAATCGGGCCCTGTCATACAACGCCGCGGGGCAGGCGGCCGAGGGAACAAGCATGGCGAGGAAACCGGCGAAAGCGCCGCGCAACAAGCCGGCCGCAACAAACGGCGGCGGCTATACCGATATCCTTTGCACCGTGAAAGACCAGGTCGCGTGGGTCACCATCAACCGGCCGCGTGTGCTCAATGCTTTTCGCGAGCACACGCTTGACGAGTTGACCGCTGCCCTCAAAGCAACCCGTCGCGATCCCCTGATCGCCTGCGCAGTGGTGACGGGCGCAGGCGACAAGGCATTTTCGGCGGGCGGCGATTTCTACGCAATGATGCGGCTCAACTGGACCAATGCGGCAATGTGGAACGACCGCATGCAGGAGCTTGCGATGACGATCCGCGGCCTGCCGATTCCGGTCATCGCCATGATCAACGGCTGGTGCATGGGCGGCGGCCACGAACTTGCTTTGTGGTGCGACCTTGCCATCGCATCGGAGAACGCCGTGCTGGGCCAGACCGGCGCCAAGGTCGGCGCCTGTCCGACGGTGGGCGCTACGCAGTATCTGCCGCGCATCATCGGCGAGCGGCTGGCGCGCGAAATGATCTTCTGCGCCCGTCGCTTCACCGCCCGCGAGGCCGTCGAAATCGGCCTCATCAACAAATGCGTGCCGCACCAGGATCTGCTCAAGGAGACGCTCGCCTGGTGCGAGACCATCAAGAGCCACAGTCCGCAGACCCTGCGCATGACGAAGAAGAGCCTGAATTTCGAGTCCGATCTGCTCTACGCGTCCTGGCAGCACGGCATGGAGCTCTTGGCGCATGTGTGGGGCTCGCAGGAATGCCTCGAGGGCATGAAGGCCTTTGTTGAGGGCCGCAAGCCGGACTTCCACAAGTTCCGCATGCGCAGCAAGCAGGAGCTCGAGGCCTACCTTGAGGGTGCCAAGGACTTGAACGCGCCGCCCTCGATGCGCAAAGGCGCGAGCAAGAACGTCGAGCGCGCCAGATGAGCGAAGCAGACAATGGGGCGCTTGCCGGCACGCGGGTGCTCGATCTGACGCGCGTGCTCGCCGGTCCGACCTGCGCCATGATGCTGGGCGACATGGGCGCCGACGTCATCAAGGTCGAGCCTCCGTCGGGCGGCGATGACACGCGCGGCTGGGGGCCGCCGTTCGTGGGCGGCGAATCTGCTTACTTTCTCGCCGCCAACCGCAACAAACGTTCGATGACCCTGAACCTGGCCGTGCCGGCCGGACAGAAACTGCTCGCCGGGCTGATCCAAAGAGCCGACATCGTGATCGACAACTTCAAGCTCGGCACGCTCCCCAAATGGGGCTTCACGGACGCATGGTTCAACGCCCAGGCACCGCGCGTGGTGCGCTGCTCGATCACCGGCTACGGATCGACCGGCTCCAAGGCGGCGCTGCCGGGTTATGATTTCATCCTTCAGGCCGAGTCCGGCCTGATGAGCATCTGTGGAGAGCCCGACGGCCCGCCGACGAAATACGGCGTCGCCATCGTCGATCTGTGTACCGGTATGCTGGCGTGCAATGCGATACTTGCTGCCCTCAATGCCCGCCATCGCAGCGGCCGCGGCCAGAAGATCGAGCTGTCGCTCTACGAGTCGGCGCTCCACATGCTGGCGAATGTCGCATCGAACGTGCTGGTGTCCGGCCGCGGCGGCGGTCGTTTCGGCAACGGCCATCCGAGCATCGTGCCTTACACCACCTACGCCGCCAAAGACGCCATGATGGCGCTCGCCATCGGCAATGACACCCAGTTCGCGAGATGCGCCGCCGTGCTCGGCCATCCGCAATGGGCCGGCGATCCGCGCTTTGCCACCAACCGCGCCCGCGTCGAGCATCGTCATCTCCTCGATAGCGCGATCGGCCAAGCGCTCGCAGCCGATACCGCCGGCAATTGGCTTGCCAAGCTCAAATCCGCCGGTGTGCCGTGCGGCCGCATCAATTCGGTCGCCGAAGCGCTCGCCGATCCTCAGACGCAGGCGCGGGCGATGATCGAGGCCGTCAAACACCCGGCCATCGGCGACCTCAAGCTCGTCGGTATGCCCTACAAATTTTCCGGCACGCCGGCCTCAGTGCGCCGCCCGCCGCCGATGCTGGGTGAGCACACAGACGAGATTTTGCGGCAGGAGCTGGGGCTCGACGCAGACGCAATCGCGGCGCTGCGCCGGGACCGCGTGATTTAGCGTTGTCATATCTACGCCAACCGCTCGCCCTCAACGCTCGCTGCGGCGCTTCTGCCAGCAGCCCGCCGACAAGCTATTTATTGACTCGCCCGTATTGGCGCAGCGTGCACGGGACCGGGCGAACGTGAAGCGGCTCACTCTGGAACCAATAATGGGAGGAGACCGGAACCATCAACGGCAGGCCGAACCAGCTGACTGGCCGGCGGCAGAGCACGTTGCTTTTGGCGAGTCTCGTCCCCTGGGCGTGGTGCCGGCCTTTCTTCCCGTGGCCCGAGCTGCTTGCTATTTTGCTTCTGCGCGGCGGCAACGGCTGGGACTCTTTCCCGCCGGCCACCGCGAGATCGTCGCGTTTGCGCGATGAAGGTGCCGGTGACGCCGGCGGATCGACGCCGGCGATTGCCGGCGCGGGTGGCGCTGCAGCCCTCACCCTGTCCGGCTCGGTTGGCGGCGGAGAGGAGGGGCGGGGCTCAACCCGGCCGAATGATGAGGACGCCGCAGGGGCGGCGATCACCGACGGTTCGCCGGCCGCGATTGCCGGTGAAGGCTGCGCCGCAGCTGCCGCGGCAGGCGGTGCGACCACGCGAACCAAGTCCGACGCGCCGATCGTGGGAGCATTTCGAGGTGCGTCGAGCACGGTGAGATCTATTCTTCCGTCTCCGATCTTCACAAAATAGCTGTAGCCATCGAGAACGCGCTTCATCACGCTTTGAAGCGAACCCTCGTAACTTCCAGTGAGATGCGTTTGCAGATTGACGGATGAGCGGTAATGCACATCGAATGTGCCGCTCAATGCCTTGAGAACGTCCTCGACCGAGGTGTTTTTCGCCTCGACGGTAACAGCCTGCGGACTGCCGCGAACCTGCGTGTCTGCGAGCGCCGCGCTCCCAGCCGCTGCCAGGGCGACGCCAAGTGCGAGTGCGGCCGAAGCCGTGGGTGAGCCGCAACGGATGGGCAATGCGATCAACGTCAATCTTGTCAATTTGTCCTCCCCACGGTTGCGGCCGAAAGCGATCGCCCGTTGCGGCGATCATCACGCCGGTCAGCTTTGGTCGCGGCGTTCCACCGCTCGCCGATGCGCCAGGTCATCGGGCTGAGTACGGGTCCTTAGGCTCAGCGAGCATGAGTGCAGGGTTGCTGCCGTGTCAATAGCCCAACCAATCATCCCGGTGGCGCCGCCTCTCAGTCCGCAGCTGGCTTTGGTCAACATCCGGTCCGAACGAGCGCGGCCAAATCGCGACGCCCCGATCAACGCGGCGATGCCGTTCCGCAATTTGCTGCCCGCTCAAGGGCGGGCCTGCGAATTTCTGTCGTTGGCACGACGCCATCACCCCGCCCCACCCGGTCACGGCGCAATCGGCGTGCACTGCAGGTCAGCCCCGACGGTCAGCGGACCCGTATAGGACTGCTTGAGTTCGCCGATGGCCGCTTCGAGATCGAACTGACCAATATGGCTGACGATGAGACGCCGCGCGCCCGCCTCACGCGCGATGCGCCCGACGACCGTGGGTGCCGCGTGAAGAGGGCTCGTCGCGCCGGCCGCGATGGCGAGATGCATGATGAGAACATTGGCGTTCCTGGCGAAGTCGACGAATTTCGGATTTGTGCCGTTTTGATCGGAACTAAAGACCACCGACCCTGCCGGCGTTTCGGCGCGGTAGGCGAGCGTCGGCATGTTCGCATGGGGTATGCCGAACGCGCTCACCGTCAGATCGGGCCCTTTGAAGACGACCGAAGGTTCCGCCTTCGTTACGTCGACGACGCTGACATCCAGACGCACGCCGTTGCCTCGTGACGCGCCGAGGGTTGCGCCCAGCACCTGAAACGCGCCGTTGTTCTCGTCGAACAGGCGCGCGAGAAACGTCGGGAAATCCGGCGCCACGTCATTGCCGGCCGGACTGCCTACGCTATTGCCGGACGGCCCCACGATGGGCAGCGGCTCCGTGCGCAGTTGGCGGCTCGTCCACAGCAGCGCCGGCAGATCGGAGACGTGGTCGGGATGCAAATGGCTGATGCCGACCAGGGCGAGATCGCTCAGCTTCGCCCCGGACTGGCCGAAGCGCAGATAGGTCCCGCCACCCATGTCGACGAGCATTCTCGCCCGGCCGTCAACCCATAGCAGATAGCCCGCCGACGCTCGTTCCCGGTTGACGACAGGACCGCCGGATCCAAGGATCTGCACCGTCAGAGGCCCCGGCGCACACGTTTGCGCCGAGGCGGTCGAAGAGAGGGCGACAGCGGCAAGGCTGCAGATGATGGAGATTCGGCAACTCTTGATCATGCGTGTACCCTTGCCCCGCCAGAACGATCTCGATCTTTACACATTTCGATTGTGTCACAAACCGATAAAGTCGGTGATTGTGCTGCTGATGCAGCTCGACTGAGATGATCTGTCTTAAGTGTGGCCGAGGTCAGTGAGGCGGATTGGCAGATCGGTGAGGAGGGATTACTTGCGTACGCAGACAGTGGCGGATGCGGCGCCGGTTTACCTGCTGCGAATTCCCGCCGTCGAATCAAGCGAATCAAGCGATGACGCAACGGTGGTCTGCTTCGAAGTTTGAGTTTCAAGATCGCTGCTTGCGCCGGTTCGGAGTCAGCGGTTCGCCGTGTCCACGGGAGGGCTGCACCGGCTTGTCGAAGGAGCCCCCGGTTGGCAGGCGCGGGGAGCAGTCACAGCGTTGGGCCGCATCCACCCCTTTGCTGATGGGTAAAGAGGGTGAAGACGGTTTGCCTGCTAAGCCATTCGGCTCGCTCGCACGGAACGGGCTTCAAGCCTGTACCTGTTGTGCCTGCCCGCCCCCTGATGCGGCGCTGGCCCCCACCCCGGATGACGGCCGGCACCGGCCCGGCGAAGGCGCATTTGCTGCTCGTTGAGTTGAGCAAGAACGAAAGCTCCGGCGACGAAGGCTCCAGCGATCGATACGAGAACGAGGAAAAGCCCTCCGCTGCGCAGCCAGGCCGGCTCGAATGCTGCCGCTTTTGTGCAGGCTTGGTTATCGAAGCGGCCGCGCGCCCCCGGGTCGCCCGGAGGCGGGGAAAAAAGATTGTCGGCGTGGGTGCCGTCGCTCGCTGGGGTGAACTGGCCGTCGTTTCCCTGTCGCGGAAGGAAGCGCTCGCTCATTTCCGGAATGAGCATCGCCCCGATGATCGTCTTTGCGGTCGAATGCCCTATCCAAACCTCGCGCGGCGCCTCTCGCGCCGCCCGCACCACCTCGGGGGCGATCGCTTCGGGCTGGAATATCGGCGGAATCGGCCGCGCCTTCTCCGCGATACGGCTGCGCGCCCAGTCGAACTGGGGTGTGTTGACGGCCGGCAGCTGAACCATCGTCAGGCGGACCCGGCTGCGCTCGCGCGCCAACTCGACTCGCAAGGCATCGGTAAAGCCGCGCACGGCGAATTTTGCTGCGCAATAGGCGGATTGAAGCGGGATCGCACGATAGCTCAGGGCCGAACCGATCTGGACGATTGTCCCGCGATTTCGCCGGCGCATGCGCCTGAGCGCCGCCAAGGTTCCGTGAACCTGGCCGAGATATGTCACCTCAGTGACGCGGCGGAACTCATCGGACCTGGTTGCGTGCACGGGCGCAAAAATCGTGACCATCGCGTTATTGACCCACACGTCAATCGGACCGAGCACGGTTTCGACGCGCGCGGCGGCCGCGTCGAGGGCGTCGGCATCGGCGACGTCCACCGGGACCACCAGCGCCTGCACGCCGAACTGTCGAGCCTGTTGCGCCGCGCTTTCCAGGCGCTCGACCCCGCGCGCCATCAGCGCGACGTTGCAGCCCGTGCGCGCGAACTCCAGCGCCACTGCTCGCCCTATTCCCGCGCTCGCGCCGGTGATGACGACGGTGGTGGCCATGAAGGTTTTTCTCGCCGGTGTCAGGGCTTGGAAAGGATGCTTGTGCAATGAAAGCGAGCGTCTGAGCGGACGCTTTGAGTCATTGCTAGGACATAACGCCCGCTTCAATCGGTCGTTCCTCAAGCAAACACCTGCAGTGAGCGAAACCCGTGATGGCGGTGTCGCATCAATCGGACGGCCGATTCAACCGACCTGCGTGCTGCCGAGCAAGCCGGTAGAGGCCGATGT
>JASHRR010000167.1 GCA_030037185.1 Xanthobacteraceae bacterium
GGCCGGCCGTCGGCGACGACCGCCCCGGACCCCAACGACCCCGCCAAGACCGTTCCGGCTCCCTACAACGCGGCAAATTCCGGCGGCTCGAATCTCGGACCCACCAGCAAGGTGCTGATCGAGCGCCTCGGCGGCGACATCGAAAAATTGAACCAGCAAAATCCCTCAGCGCAAGTCCCAGCCGATCTCGTGACCACATCCGCCAGCGGGCTTGATCCGGATATCTCGCCGGAGGCGGCCCTGTTTCAGGTGCCTCGGGTTGCGAAGGCCCGCAATATGCTGGAAAACCAGGTCCGTCAGCTTGTTGCCGAACACACCAGCGACCGCTTGATCGGTCTCCTTGGCGAGCCGCGCGTCAACGTGCTGGAACTTAACTTGGCTCTCGATCGCATAGCCGCCCATTAGTTTTCTTTGGACCGGGCGTGAAAGAGTTAGTGGCTGATGGCAACTGTTTTTTGGCACCGGACGGCACCGACCGCGCAGAGGCGGTGTTCGCGACCAGGCGTCTGGTTCCCACAGAGGCCGAACGACTGGACACGGTTACATGAGCGCTGCCCCAGCTAAGGTCCTTGTGGTCGATGACGAGCGCGCAATTCGCAAGCTCCTTCGCATGGGGCTGACCTCGCAGGCCTACGAAATTCTAGAGGCTCCCGATGGTAAGACCTGTTTGGAGCTACTAGGGCAGAAGCCGGATTTGATCATTCTTGATCTCGGATTGCCGGACGTCAATGGCCTTGATCTCTTGAGAAAGATCCGCGCGCGCAACGAAAGCGTACCTATCGTGGTTCTGTCCAGCCGCGGCGATGAGGCGGGCAAAGTCGACGCACTCGATCACGGGGCAGACGATTACGTCACAAAGCCTTTCGGCATGGACGAATTGCTTGCCCGGTTGCGCGCTGCACTTCGGCATCAGCTTTACGTTCAGGGAGAACGGCCCATTTTTCACGTCGGCGACCTGTCGGTCGATCTCGTACGGCGCATCGTCAAGGTTGGCGACCGCGAGGTGAAGCTGTCCCCCAAGGAGTACGAGCTCCTGCGTGTGCTTGTTCAGCATGCGGGTAAGGTGCTGACCAACCGATTCTTGCTGGGGGAACTGTGGGATAACCTCACGGACCCGCAATATCTTCGTGTGTATGTCCGTCAGCTCAGGCACAAGATTGAAGCGAATCCCGAACGTCCGCATTACATCCTGACGGAGACAGGGATCGGATACCGTTTGCGCGCAGCAGACTAAGCATTGGCGGCCTCGTTATCCTAACATTGAGCGGGATTTACCTCACTTATAAACACTCAAATATTGAATGCCTTTCTTGCATCTCATTTCTTTATGCTGTTGTGTCTTGTCTAAGTTACCAGATTGAACTCAATCTGCGCTTTGCGAGCCCCCGGGCTCCTACCGACGAGACTTTGAGTGCGAGCCGCGAAGCAGACGAATGAATTCCGCCGATGGACCTGCGTGAGGTGCCTGAGCCGACAAGTAGTAGACGCAGAATGCCACGAGGGGGAGGGATCGTGAGCTTGCTCTGCGACGCGCGGCAAGACGGGCACACCGCGGGGGATGGCCGCCTTCAGGCGGGCCCCACCTATCGGGGCCGCGCAGCGATGCCGATGCCGCTTTGAGCGGCTGATATCTTAAAAGCAATCGGTTCTGCTGGGGGATACTTACTCGAGGCACAGATGTGCCGCTTTCTGTATGCTCGGTCTGCGCCTGAGCGAAGACGACGTTTCTACTTCACGCGAAACTCGGCGTCAGCTGGATACGAAAAGGATTGAACTATTTGAATTCTCAAGAACAGCTGCCGCCACTTTGCCGAAGGATAGGGTCTCGCCGGCGGGACGGCCCACGCCCATGACGATCAGGTTATATTGTCCGAGACGTGCTTGCCGCAGGATTGCATCCTCAGGGGAGATGTCAAGGCGGAGAGCGGTGCGAACCGGTCGGCCGTAGCGGTCGGCCAGGTCCACGATGTCCTTGAGGATTGACTCCTCGTGGCGCCGAGTGGGTGTCGGACGTTGGAGCCGGCGCTGTGCCGCGCCCAGTCCCACTCTACTCAGGACGTAAAGGGCTGTCATCGCACTATCGCTTGTTCGTGTCAGGGCCACGGCGATCTCAGCGGCCCTTCGCGACACCTTGTTGCCTCTGACCGGAACCAGGATATTCAGATCGCCGTCTTCAGGTGTGTCGACATGCGCTCCGCGCGCTATGACCACGGCAAGTGGACCTTCATACATCGCAGCGATGCGGGCGATCTCTTCGTGGAAACCGCCATGGGGCTCCACCGTCTTGGCAATGCCGACGACCAGCAAACCGTAACCCTTCCGGGCTTCCCTCGTGACGGCGGAGTCAGCCGGGAGTACACCGGTCCGCATGGTCACATGGGCCGTCCGCCTTTTCTCCTCATACGGTGCCGACGAGCGAGCGGTGGCCGGGATAGCTGATCTGACCGCCGCTTCCGGGCTCTCGCGCCCAAGGTGAAGGACAGTAGTAGTAATTCCCTGCGATGCGGCGATCAAGCCCGCCAGACGCACCGCCAGCTTGCCGTTTGCGCTGTCATCGACGGCAACGAGCAGGCGCTCGACGTTGCTAACGAATCCCTTTGCTTCGAAAGCCTCACGCGCAAGCCGGGCCTGCTCCTCCTCGTGCAGCGGAAGCCTCGAGAGTGCCCAACGCAGCGTCGGTGGCATCACCAAGGTGGTC
>JASHRR010001484.1 GCA_030037185.1 Xanthobacteraceae bacterium
GCTCGTCGCCGGCGAGCCCCGCGACCTCACCGACGTCGTGCTCGATTTTGCCGGCATGCCGGAGTTTCACCGCCGCGTCTACGCGGTGGCGCGGACCATCAAGCCAGGCACGACCCTCACCTACGGGGCGATTGCGGCGCGACTTGGCGAAAAGGACGCGCGCGGCGTCGGCGAGGCGCTGGGCCAGAACCCCTGCCCGATCATCGTGCCCTGCCACCGCGTCGTGGCGGCCGGTGGCAAGACCGGCGGCTTCTCGGCGCCCGGCGGTGCCGCCACCAAACGCCGCCTGCTCGCCATCGAAGGCGCATTGGCCGACGCTCCGACGCTGTTTGATCGCCACGGCGGGCTTCACTTCGCAGTCAAGGGCAGTGCCGTGAAGGCACGCCAAACTCGACGATAGCGACGGCGTCCGTGCCCCCGCCATGCCGGCATCACGGCTGATCCGACATCCGAGCTGTGGCGGAGCACCGCGCGGCCCACAGGGTAAGTCCGCCGACGACAATCACCGGTGCTACCAGCGCCAGATAACCGGCCGTTGCGAATGCAGCCGCGCCCACCACGGTTCCAGCCAGAAAGCCGAGCGGCAACGGCAGGCCGCCTCGCAGCCGCCGGCGGCGAACCTCCCGCTGGTCAGCAATCTCGGCCGACGCATCGTCGCGATATAGCAGCGCCCAAGCCAGCTGCGTTGCATCGATCGCAATCTGGCTGGTGTTGGTGGTCATCACGTTGGTCGAAGCCACGCCGCGCATCAACAACCGCACCGCCGCGCTCTGCACGCCCATCGCGGCGAGGCCGAACATTGAGGCGACGACAACCGACGTCGTTTGCGGAGACCCAAAGGGACTGCCCGCCGCAAACATCGCCGCAAAGCCGGCAAGGAGCAGCGTTTCGAACGCGAGCGCTGCCGCGAGCGCACGCCGCGCGATCGCGTGCCCGAGGATGGCTGCGAGCGTTGCGGCGACACCGCCGACAAAGAATGCCAGCGGCGCCAGCAAGACCGCCGCCCCGGGCCATCCGGCCACCGGGTGGGCGCCGGCGAGCACATAGCTGCCGGTCACCTGGGCGACAAACAGCCCGAACAGCCCGACGAACGTGCAGGCATCGACAAATCCGGCTACGGCGGCGAGCAGAATTGGCACCGCCTGCGGCGGCTCGCTCGCTATCGGGAATGCGGTCCATTGCACGAGCGGTGCGCTCCGTCCGTTGACGGCCCTGCGCGCCTTCCCCCTGCGGCAGCGATTGCTCTCTCTCTCTGCGGAGAGGCGAGGGGGCGCCCATCAGGCGACTACCCCGCTCGCTGGAGGGTTCACTCGCTGGACAGAATAACGTTGCGCACGATGGGATAGATCTGGCCGGTCCATTTCAGGCCGCTGAAAACCCCGTAGTGGCCGACGCCCGTCTGCATGTGGTGGCGCCGCATGTACGGTCGCAGTCCGCTGCACAGTTCGTGCGCCGCCATGGTTTGGCCGACCGCACAGATATCGTCGCGCTCGCCCTCGACGGTCAGCAACATGGTACGGCGGATGGCGCGCGGTTCCACGCGCTCACCGCGCCATGTCAGTTTGCCGAGCGGCAGCGCGTGTTCCTGAAACACCAGCCTTACGGTTTCCAGATAGAACTCCGCCGTAAGGTCGAGCACGGCAAAATATTCGTCGTAAAAGGCTTTGGTGATCCTGGCCTTCTCGATCTCGCCGTCGCGCAGGTTCTCGTAAAGCTCCCTGTGGGCCTTGATATGGCGCTCGATGTTCATGCTCATGAAGGCCGCAAGTTGGACAAAGCCCGGATAGACCCGGCGGAATGCGCCTTTATATCGGATCGGCACCATCGCGATCAGATTCCGCTCGAACCATGAAATCGGTCTTGAGGCCGCAAGCTCGTTGACCTGCGTTGGGTTGACGCGGGTATCGATCGGCCCAGCCATCAGGGTGATGCTGCGCGGCTGCGCCGGGTGTTGCGATTGCGCCATCACGGCGGTGGCAACAAGCGCGGCGACGCACGGCTGGCAGACCGCGACGACATGAGCGCCAGGGCCCATCCTTTCCAGAAAGTCGAGCAGGTGTTGAATAAAGTCGTCGAAGCCGAACCCGCCCTGGGAAAGCGCCACGTCGCGCGCATTGTGCCAGTCGGTGATGTAGACGTCATGATCGGCGAGCATGGTGTTCACGGTGGCGCGCAGCAGCGTCGCGAAATGTCCGGACAGCGGCGCCACCAGCAGCACCCGCGGCTGCGCCATATCGACGTCCTTCCGAAAATGCAGGAGCGTGCAGAACGGCGTGACATGCACCGCCTCTTCGCGCACCCCAACCTCGCGATTTCCAACCGTGACCATATCGATGCCGAAGGGCGGCCGGTGATGGGTAAGCCTGGCGCGCGCTATCAGCTCACAAGCGGCCATGAGATTGCGGACGATCCCAAGATTTTCGGTGAAGGAAAGACCTGGTCGGCTTGTAGCCACAGACGCCAAGGCTCGCACCGGGACCATGAGGTCGGCATGCGCCTGATAGGCCTGGTAGAGCATCTATAGTCGCTTGGATGGCGTTGCGTCACGACCCATCCGTTCCCCTTCTGCTGGAAGGCTAGATTAATTTTTGTTGCAGTGCGACAGGAATTTGCGCATCGTGAACAACCGGCATTGCTTGCATGTCGTGGCGGCAGGACTTCAGGGCCGAGCCCAATATTGCTGTGCGGAACGCTCGGTAACTCGCTGAGACATGGCGATTTGGCGATTCGCGGTCGGGCCCGGCGCAAACTTTAAGCGTGAGGGATAGCGAGGATGGAAAAGCCCAGGCTGATGATAGCAAGCAAGAATTATGGCTCGTGGTCGCTGCGCGGCTGGTTGCTATGCAAAATGGCCGGGCTCGATTTCGAGGAGGGCGTCGTCTCCTCTGACGATCCCTCGACGCGGGCCGAGTTGCTGCTCCTGTCTCCCTCCTTCCTGGTCCCCTCGCTGACCAACGGATCCGTCAAGGTGTGGGATACGCTCGCCATCGCCGAGTACCTCAACGAGCTGTTTCCCGATGCCGGGCTGCTCCCGCAAGGCGGCGCGGCGCGCGCGCTCTGCCGTTCGATCTCGGGCGAAATGCATTCCGGCTTCATCAATCTTCGCTCGGCCTTGCCGATGAACATCAAGGGCCACTATCCGGGATTTAAGGTCTTTGCCGGCGCTCAAGCCGACATCGAGCGCATTGCCACGATCTGGCGCGATTGCCTGGCGAGCTACGGGGGGCCCTATCTGTTCGGCCGCAAGCCGTGCCTTGCGGACGCCATGTATGCGCCGGTGTGCACCCGTTTTCTCACTTATTGCGTAAAGCTCGATCCGGTCTGCGCCGCCTATTGCGCCGCCATCATGGAAATGCCCTACATGCGCGAATGGATCGAGGCCGCCATGCACGAGCCGGACGAGGTGTCGGAGCTTGATGTGGAGTTTTGAAATTTCGGCGATCCTGGCGCGCTTCGAATGCACGCGAGGATGTTCGCGAGATCTTATGATCGACATCGCAAGCGAGATCAGCAATCGCGAAATAGCCGGCGATCGGCTCGCGGCTCACGCCAGGTCTGCGTGCAGGGTCTTGTGACGTTGAGGGTCGCCCGCTGAATTGCTTGCAAACCTCGCATTGAGGATCCCCCTACCCCCGCTTCAGCCACGCCGTCAGCCGCTCCACCGCTTCGGTGACCTCCGCGGTCGCACCCGCATAGCACAGGCGGATGAAGCGTCGCCCATGCACCGGATCGAAATCGACGCCGGGAGTCGCGGCGACGCCCGCTTCTTCCAGCATGCGCCGGGCGAAATCGAAGCTGTCGCTGCAAAAGCGCGATACATCGGCAAACAGATAAAAGGCGCCATCCGCCGGCAGGAACTGGTCGAATCCGGCGTCGGGCAGGCCCTCCATCAGGATGCGCCGGTTGACTTCGTAGCCGCGCTTGACGGCCTCCATATCGTCGCGCCCGTTGAAGGCGGCCTCGGCCGCCACCTGCGAAAGGGCCGGCACCGAGATGGCGAGGTTCTGCTGCAGCCGCTCGATAGGACGAATCAGTCGCTCAGGCACCACCATCCATCCAATGCGCCAGCCGGTCATGCAGAAATATTTCGAGAAGGAATTGATGACGATGGCATCAGCCGAAATATTGAGCGCCGTTTGCGCCGGGAATGCATAATCGAGGCCGTGATAGATTTCGTCCGAGACGAAGGCTAATCCTTCGGCTTGCGCGGCTCGGATCAGGGCTGCCAGCGCCGTCGGCGTCATCATGGTGCCGGTCGGATTGGCGGGGCTGGCCACCAGCACGCCGGTGAGCGGCCGTTCGGCATGGGCCGCGAGCAGCGCCGCAGGTGCCAGGGCGAATCGCGTTGCCGCTGCGACCTCGATCGGCACCGCTTCGCAGCCAAGCGCCGCCAGCACGTTGCGATAGGGCGGGTAGCCGGGGCTTGCAATCGCGATCCGGTCGCCCGGATCGAACATGCTGAGGAACGCCAGCATGAAGGCGGCCGAGGAGCCGGTGGTGAGCACGACGCGTTCGGGATCGATTTCGACTCGGTACCGTTCGGCGTAATGGCGCGCAATGCGCTGCCGCAGCGACGCGTTGCCGAGCGCCGGCGTGTAACCGATCCGCCCGGCAGCAAGCGCAGCCTGCGCGGCGGCGATTGCGGATGCCGGGGCGGCGGCTGCGGGCTGGCCGATCTCCATATGGATGATGCGCCGGCCGGCTGCCTCTAGCCGCGCCGCTGCCGCAACCACATCCATCACCATGAATGCCGGCACGTCGCTGCGCGCTGAGGCGGCCACTTCCCTCGCCGGCGGCCGAGGGGCAGGCAGATCAACCACCGGACGTTTAGCGTCCATTCCGGTCATATTGAACTACCCCGGAGCCCCGGCAAGGGCCTGTCCAGGCGTCTCCCGCATCAGCTCCGGGGCGGCCATGACGGCCGAGCGGTCGCCCAATCCTGAGTGGTTCGGCAGCGCCACCGCCCCGCTCTCGCCGCATTTGCCGGATTGGTACTGCATATTCGCCCCTATGTTGACCGCGCACAAGCGTATCCCTAGCGTGGCAAGTCCCGTAGCTTGATAAGACCGAAGCGAGCAAGGTCGATTTTCGATGACGGCGATGATGTTTGGCAATCGGGTCCCCGCCTCCCCCGCAGGGGGCGTCACGGAAAGGATGGGGGGCCGGACGCGGCGAATGGTTGCAGTGGCGACCGCAATCGCACTTGCTGCCACCCACTTGCCGGCCATGCCGGCGCGCGCGCAGGAGAAGGATGCCGCCCAGGCGCTGCCGATGATTCGCGATGCCGAAATCGAGCAGCTGCTGCGCGACTATACCCGCCCGGTGCTGCGCGCAGCCGGTCTCGCCCAGCGCAATATCCGTGTTGTCATCGTCAACGACCGTAGCTTCAACGCGTTCGTGATCGACGCCAAACGCATTTTCGTGAATTCAGGCGCCCTGATGGACGCCGAAACGCCCAACCAGATCATCGGCGTGCTCGCCCACGAGACCGGTCACATTGCCGGCGGCCATCTCAGCAAGCTGCGCAACGAGCTTGCCCACGCGCAGACGGCCGCCATTCTCGCCATGCTGCTCGGTTTGGGCGCCGTCGCCGCGACGGCAACCAGCCGCGGCAATGTTGGCGGCGACCCGACGGCGGCGATTGCGGGCCCACAATTGATGATCATGCGCTCGCTGCTCGCCTATCAGCGGCAGCAGGAGGAGCAGGCCGACCGCGCCGGAGTGACCTTCCTGACCCAAACCGGCCAGTCCGCCAAGGGCATGTACGACACGTTCAAGCGGTTTGCCGACCAGCAGCTGTTCGCATCCCAACACGTCGACCCTTATGTGCAGTCGCATCCGATGCCGACCGAACGCATCGCGGCACTCGCCGAAGTGGCACGATCCAGTCCCTATTGGGACAAAAAGGATCCCCCGGAGCTGCAGCAGCGCCATGATCTGGTCCGCGCCAAGTTGTTCGGCTATCTCGACCGGCCCGAGACGCTGCTGCGGCGCTATCCCCTGAGCAACACCAGCCTGCCGGCGCGCTATGCCCGCGCGATTTCGAGCTACCGCAATTCCGACTTGCGCGCCGCGCTCGCACAGATTGATTCGCTAATCCAGGCGCAACCAAACAATCCCTATTTCCATGAGCTTAAAGGTCAGGCGTTGGTGGATTCAGGCCGCGATCGCGAAGCGATCGCACCGTTGCGCCTGGCGATCTCGCACGCTCCCGACCCCACCCTCATCCACGTGCTGCTCGGCCAGGCGCTGATCGGCGCTAACGATCCGGCCCTGGTGGAGGAGGCGATATCCAACCTGCGCGCGGCGCTCGCCAATGATCAGGAGATCCCCGACGCCTACGAGCATCTCGCCATCGCGTATTCACGCAAAGGCGACCTCGCGGACGCCGATCTCGCCTCCGCCCAGGCGGCGTTCAATCGCGGAAATTTTCCCACCGCCCGCCAACTTGCCAGTCGCGCCAAGGGACGTTTTCCCATAGGATCGCCCGGATGGGTCAAGGCGGACGACATTGCAAGCTTCAAGCAGCCGCAAAAGCGCGGCCTGTTTTGATGGGATGGCGGTCAACCCGCATGGCTAAGGGCAACAGTGATCGGGTGCAAGCCACCCCGCCCCTGAGTACCGGGAGGGCCGGATTGCACGGGACCCCCTTTCCTTCGCCGCTTGCAACAGGGTAGGAAGGGGCAACCGCCATGCCCTTTTGCCCGACGTTTGAACTGAGGAACCAAACATGATGCGGATGATCAAGAGACTGACCGGAGCAGGCGCAGCCGCCCTGCTGATGCTGGCGCTGCCGGTTGCGGCGCAGGAATTCACCGCGCCGCAGAAGAGCGAGATCGAGGCCATCATCCGCGACTACCTCGTGAGCCACCCGGAGGTACTCCAGGACGCAATCGCCGAGCTCGACAAGCGGCAGGCCGCCGCCGATCTCGAAAAAGCCAAGAGCGCCATCGCCAGCAACGCCGAGACGCTGTTCAACTCGAACCGCCAAGTCGTGCTGGGCAACCCGAGCGGCGACGTCACCATGGTGGAGTTCTTCGACTACAACTGCGGCTTTTGCAAACGCGCTTTGCCAGACATGCTGAGCCTGTTGAAGGACGACCCGAAGCTTAAAGTCATCCTCAAGGAATTTCCCGTGCTTGGACCCGGCTCGGTGGAAGCCGCCAAGGTCGCCGTCGCGGTGCGCATGCAGGACAAGAGCGGCAAGAAATATCTCGAATTTCATCAGAAGCTCCTGGGCGGGCGGGGCCAGGCCGACAAGGCACGGGCGCTCGCGGTTGCCAAGGAGGTCGGCCTCGACATGAAGCGCGTTGACACCGACATGGCGAGCGATGAGGTCAAGGTCTCGCTTGAGGAGACCCTCAAGCTTGGCGAGACGCTCGGGCTCAATGGTACGCCGAGCTATATCATCGGCGACGATGTGGTGATCGGCGCGGTCGGTCTTGACGCGCTGCGCACCAAGGTCAGTACGGCCCGTTGCGGCAAAGCCACCTGCGGCTGAGCAGGCGGATTTCGAGCAAGCGAGACCGCTTGTTGCGCAGGTAAAGGCGGTCTCTCGCGCCGCCTTGTACCTTGCGACGCCTGTTCGCGTGGCGGGAAGGGCAGGGGCTGCAGGCTGCCGTTTTTTGACGGCGGCGCTTGCCGAGGACGTCATGCTGCGATAGCGCTTGAACCTCTCCTGCGGCATCGCCCCGCCCGGTTATCCGGGGAGACGATGACCTGCGGGCCGACCCGGCAAGACGCGGACGGTTTTGCGCCGACCGGCCGGCGGGC
>JASHRR010001485.1 GCA_030037185.1 Xanthobacteraceae bacterium
TCGAGCGGGAGGATGTGCTGTTCCCGAGCGATCACCGGGTGTTCGAAGGGTTCGACCTGTTGCGCGAATATTTCGTGTTCCCGCGCAAGTTTCTCGGACTGAACCTGACCCGCCTCGACGCCGTGCTGCCACGGCTCAAGGCCAAGACCGTCGATGTGCTGTTTGCATTCGATGAGGTCAATGCGCGGCTTGGGGCGGCGGTGCAGCCGGAGATGTTTGCGCTTTATGCGGCGCCGGCAATCAATCTGTTCGAGAAGACGACCGATCGGATTGTGTTGAAGTCGAGCCAGCACGAATACCACGTGGTTCCCGATCGCAGCCATTATCTCGACTTCGAACCGCATCGCCTGCTTGAGGTCTACGCCCATCATCCCGGCGGGCGCGACAAGGTGCCGGTTAAGCCCCTCTATTCGGCCTCGCTCGCGGGATCGCAACCCGCCGACGGCCTCCATTATACGGTGCGCCGGTTGCCGCGGCGGCGCACCGTCGAGGAGAAACGCGCCGGCCTGTCCTCCGATTACACAGGCACCGATATATTCATCTCGTTGAGCGCGCTTGGCGGCGAGGATGATGACGCCGCGGTCTCGGAATTAAGCGTGCGGGCCTTGTGCTCGAACCGGCATCTCACCGAGCATCTGCCGATCGGAATAGGCGGGGCCGATTTTCGGCTGATCGACGACGTCACGCTCGACCTCCTGTGCGTTGCCGGCCCGACGCCGCCGCGCGAGCCGATCGTCGCTCAGCTGCGCAGCCGCAGCGAGGTCGCCCATGCGGGCACCGTGGCCTGGCGCCTCGTCAATATGCTGAGCACCAACCACCTCGGCCTTGTCGAGCGCGGTGCAGGACGCAATGCTCAAGCGCTGCGGGAAACCCTTTCGATGTTCGCGGAAATGACGGACGCGGCCACTGAGCGGCGCATCCGCGGCGTCCGCGATGTCGACAGCCGGCCGATCGTGCGCCGCATTCGCCAGCGCAGCGGCATCGGGGCGGCGCGCGGCATCGAGGTCACGGTGACGCTCGACGAGAAGGCATTCGAAGGCACCGGCATTTTCTTACTCGGCGCCGTGCTTGACCGGTTCCTCGCCCAGTATTCGTCATTCAACCATTTCACCCAGACGGTTGTCCGGTCGGTGGAGCGCGGAGAAGTCGCCCGATGGCCTCCCCGCATGGGTGTCCACCGACCCCTGTAAGGGGGGGCACGTGCGCCCGGTGATCAGCACCGGCCGCCGGGTCCTGCGGTCGGCCCGATGACAAGCTCCGGCGGGACCGAGGTGGTTTTGCCAGATCAACAGGCGAGGTGGCTGGTGACATTCATGCGCAATCTCGAATCTGAGCCTTGGCGGTTCGATTATTTCGCGGTGTTGCGCCATCTCGAGCGCACGCACAAGGACTTGCCGCGCATCAGCGACAGCGCGGCGCGTCGGGAGGAGTATGTGGCATTTGGGCAGGATCCCTATATGGAGTTTCCCGCCTCTAACCTTGCCCGCGTGGTCAAGCGCGACAACCAGCAGTTTAAGGTGTTTGTCAAATTCCTCGGCCTGCTTGGACCGCAGGGTGCGCTGCCGCTCGCCACCACCGAGGAAGCCTATCAGTACCTGCTCGGCAGGGATGACGCCTTTGCGCGATTTCTCGATATATTCAACAACCGGTTCATCCAACTGTTCTTTCGCGCCTGGGCGGATTCGCGGCCGATCGCGCAGCATGACCGGCCCGGCACGGACCGCTTTGTCGCCTATATAGGCTCCGCCATCGGCGTTGGGTCCAGGCCCTATCAGAACCTCGACAGCGTGCCGGACGCGGTGAAGCTCGCCTTCGCGGGTTTGCTGGGGTGTCAAGTCAAATGCGCCTCGCGGCTGGCCGGGGCCATCTGCGGGATATTCGCCGTCCGTGCCGAAGTCGAGGAGTTCGTCGGCACGCACCTCATGATCGAACCTGCCGAATGGACCATTCTGGGCGAGCGCTACAATCGGCTCGGCGAAGATGCGCTGTTGGGAAAAACGGTTTTCAGCGTGCAAGACAAGATCAGGGTGCGGATATTTGTGAGGGATTTGGCGCAGTACATACGCTTCCTGCCGACCGGCGATTTGTGCTCGCCGCTTGCGGACCTCGTCTTTTTCTACAACGGCGACCAGCTCGATTGGGATGTCGAATTGGCAATCCCGTCAGGCGCCGTCGAGCCGATCAGGCTTGGCCGCTTCGGTGAGCTCGGCTGGACCAGCTGGATGTCTCCGGACTGGACATCATCGCACGCCTACCGCCGCGATGCCCGGTTTCATCCCTGCGAGCGCGCCCGGCACCAGCGCAGGTCAGCCGCATTTCGAGAAGGAAAAAGCCAATGACCGATATCAGTCTTGAAGCGGTCGCCGGCAAGCTGAACCGGGTCGGGTATCAAGCCTTCTTCATGGCCATGCGCCAAGCCAAGGGCGCCGGCAATCGCCATGTCGAGCTTGCCCACTGGCTCGCTCACATTCTCCAGAGCGAGCGCTGTGACATCGCCCTTGCGGCTGATCACTTCAAGCTTGATCGCGGCAAGCTGATGACCGATGTGACCGCGGTGATCGGCGCCCTGCGAAAGAGAGAAACCGAGATGCCCACGGTCTCCAACACCGTGATGGATCTGCTCGACCGCGGCTGGCACTACGCCACCCTGTTCTTTGGGGAAACCCAGATTCGGACTGGTCACCTTCTGGTCGGCGCGCTGCAGTCGCGCGAGCTCACCCGTGCCTTCACCGACGTGTCGCGGGAATTCGGCAAGATCTCGGCCGATATCCTCACGGCGGAATATCGCAAAATCTGGGCCGGCTCGCAGGAGGATAACCTGCGTCCGATCGACGGATCGGGGCTCGTCGCCGCCGGTTCCCCGGGCGCCGGCGAGATGGCGGGCTCGCGGGGCACCACGGCGCTCGACCGCTTTTCCCAGGATCTCACCGCGAAAGCGAAATCGGGCGAGATCGATCCGATTCTCGGCCGCGATCAGGAGATCCGCCAGGTCATCGACGTGTTGATGCGGCGGCGCCAGAACAATCCGATTCTCACCGGGGAAGCGGGCGTCGGCAAGACAGCCGTGGTGGAGGGCTTTGCGCAACGCATTGCGGCGGGCGACGTGCCTGCGCCCTTGCGCGGCGTGAGACTGTGCGCGCTCGATGTCGGGCTGATGCAGGCAGGCGCTTCCATGAAGGGCGAGTTCGAGCAGCGGCTGCGGTCGGTGATCGACGAGGTCCAAGGGTCGCCGATCCCGATCATTCTGTTCATCGACGAAGCCCACACACTGATCGGCGCGGGTGGCTCGGCCGGCACCGGCGATGCCGCGAACCTCCTCAAACCGGCGCTGGCGCGCGGTACGCTGCGGACCATCGCGGCCACCACCTGGTCGGAATACCGCCAGTACATTGAGAAAGACCCGGCGCTGACGCGCCGCTTCCAGCCGATCCAGATCGACGAACCCGACGTCGAGCGCTGTTGCGACATGCTGCGCGGCATCCTGGGTCCGATGGAAAAGCACCACAAGGTGCGGATTGCGGACGCGGCGATCGTCGCGGCCGTGAATCTGTCCCATCGCTACATCCCGGCGCGGCAATTGCCCGACAAGGCCGTGAGCCTCCTCGACACCGCCTCGGCACGCGTCGCCATCAGCCAGAGCGCCGTGCCGGCGATGATCGAGGATACGAAAGCCATCATCGACGCGCGGCGAAAGGAGATGGCGGCGCTCGAAAGCGACAGCGATCTTGGCGCGCATGCCGACGAACGCATCGGCGCGATCGAGGGAGAGATTGCGACCTTGAAGGAGACGCTCGCCGCGCTCCAATCCGAATGGGCGATCGAAAACAAACTGGTTAACGAAATCCGTAGTCTGCGCGATATTCTCACTCCCCCAAAACAGGGAGACGAGGCGCTCAAACCTGAGGTTCCGGTCGAGCCGGCGGCCATGCCTTCAATGCCGGCACAGCCGCCTTGCGTGCCGGTCAACAAAGAGAAGGTGCGCGACCGGTTGCGCGAGATGTTCGCCTCGCTTGAGGGGCGCGACCCGGAAAAGCGAATGATCTACCCGCATGTGGACGAACACGTCGTCGCATCGGTTGTCTCCGATTGGACCGGCATTCCGGTCGGGCGCATGGTGAAGGATGAGATCGAGAATGTCCTCAAGCTGCCGGAAATTCTCAACCGCCGCGTCGTTGGCCAATCCCACGGCCTGTCGATGATCGCCAGGCGCATCGAAACCAACCGCGCCAGGCTCGATAATCCCAACAAGCCGATCGGCGTGTTCATGCTGTGCGGGCCGTCGGGCGTCGGCAAGACCGAAACTGGGCTGGCGCTCGCCGAGGCGCTTTACGGCGGCGAGCAGAACATGATCACCATCAACATGTCGGAATTCCAGGAAGCGCACACCGTCTCCTCCCTCAAAGGCGCGCCCCCCGGATACGTGGGATACGGCGAAGGCGGCCGGCTCACCGAGGCGGTGCGGCGCAAGCCCTACAGCGTCATCCTGCTCGATGAGGTCGAGAAGGCGCATCCGGATGTGCACGAGATCTTCTTCCAGGTATTCGACAAGGGCTTCATGGATGACGGCAATGGCCGCCGCATCGATTTTAAGAATACGCTGATCATCCTCACCACCAATGTCGGCACCAACGTCATCACCGCCCTATCGGCAGACCCGAGCTACCGCCAGGATTGCGAGCTGCTGGCCCAGGCACTGCGGCCCGAATTGCTGAAGGTGTTCCCGGCAGCCCTGCTGGGGCGGATCGTCGCGATCCCCTACTATCCGCTGTCCGATAAGATGCTGGGCGGCATCGTGCGGTTGCAGCTTGATCGCATCGGGCGGCGCATTCGCGAGAACCACGCTGCAGCCTTCGTCTACGATGAGACGGTGGTCGATCACATCGTATCGCTGTGCAACGATCCCGACACGGGCGGGCGCATGGTCGACAATATCGTCACCAACACGCTGCTCCCGGCGCTGTCGCGCGAGTTTCTCAAGCGCTCGCTCGCGCGGGAGAAGCTGAAGGAGGCCAAGGTCTCGGTCGAGAATGATGATTTTGCGTATGCCTGGGCATGATCGCGTTAACGGCGACCGATTCGCTGCAGGTTGGATGATCAATGAAATCGGGGGCCATTCCGATGGCCGCAATCACCCGCCAACAAGCCGCCGAGATGGCGCGGGCGCATTGCTTGCAGTATGGACATTCGTCGCGGATACTATCCACTCAGACACCGGCGAAAAGACCGCCGTGTTTGAGTGCAGTCAAGGCGCCTGAGATCGAATTTTGCACTCCGCTGCCGTACGCTTGTCGCCGCGTTTCGCGGCTATCGGCCTCTCTGCGGCAGACTCTGCGCCTAAGCACCGCGGGACACGCCGGACGCGCCGCGACGGAACGGCCTCCTGATCAGCGGCAATCTCCAGGCGGCGAACTTGGCCCGGTGAGGTTATGGCGCTACCGGTCCCAATCCCTGATACCGCGTCAGATCAGCCACACAAGAAGCCCGGCCAGCATAAATCCGCCTAGCAGCATGGACCAGTCACCTACGTTGAACTCAAGAAAACGGCGGTCTGCTGCAATTTCCACATTCGTGAACATGATCTGCTCTGCTTCAGTAAAATAGATTGGCACCAATGTGACACCCGGTGACCAATACCACAACGGTGCGACCGTGGCTGTGACCCGAATGCAACGGCGGCAAATTTTGTGCGGTGGTCGATTCGACCGGCAACGCACCACTACTTGATGAGATAGAATTTTCCGTCGATCGACCAGTTCGGCTGCGCGGGCAACCCACCATCCGGATTGGCGACCTTGAGGGTTCTCGTCTGATCGCGGACGTAGTTGAGCGCATCAGCCGGTGCGAAAGCGGGCGGCGGCATGTCGGGAAGATCGACCACCTGCACCGGCTTGTCGCTCAACAATGCGACCACCATGGCGACGCCGGCGGGCGGATCGGCCACGAATTCGGGTCCCGCATAGGGGCTGCCGCGTCGCCGGATGGTCAACGGGCGTCCCGGCTTGATCAGATTGCTCGCGTCCCGCAAGCCGTGGGTTGCCGCTGTCGGGTCCGGGAA
>JASHRR010001486.1 GCA_030037185.1 Xanthobacteraceae bacterium
CTCACCGTCCTTACGGCGCGGCAGCCCGGGGGGCGCAGGACAAATCAACTCAGACCGCGGTCCGGTGGGTCCATCCTCGTGAGCACTCCCCCGGTCAATTCCGATTAGCGCCAAGGGGTAGACGCCATCGAGGCTGGCCACCTCCTCCGCTTCGACAAGCAGATGGCCCTCCGTGGCAATGCCTGGCATTTCGACCAAGATGGCACCTGCGGAGAACAGAAGCTCATCTGCTGTGGCGACACCAAGCGACTGCTGGTCAACCTGGGCCGAATATATCCAGGGGCCAAGCTGGGGAATGGGGGCGGAGTGGGAGCATCAACCCCCAGGGCTCCAAGGGCGGCAAGCAGACCTACGGGGACTGCGTGTTGGCCTTCCTGGCTGAGACCTCCTCGGACGTGGTCAAGACCACTGACCTACCGGCCCTGGAACGAGATCAGGCGGGACGTAGTGACCCCTGCTTTCAAAGCTTCCCTGGGGGCCATTGGCTGGGCTTACGGCGGGAAGGGCCGAGCAGCAGCGTTCTACCGCTCGGAGGTACTGGCAGAAGCAACGACGGGACGCTCAGTCGCGTCTCCGCTTCGCGTAGCACCGTAGCCGAAGCTAATGGGGGGACGAGCGATAGAAGAATAGGTAATAGCTTTCCCCCCATTGGAACCTTGGCAGGGTTTATCCGGGCATAGCGATAGAAGAATTAAGAATTGGTAATAGCTTTCCCCCCACTTGCCCCCCAGGTTGGCGGGGCGGTATCTTCGGGCGTTGGAGATGAGAGTTCCTCTGTGTGAGTATCTAGGCAGATCGACGCGGAAAAGGCAGATGCGCAATTTCCTTGCTGCGCTAAGAAGGTCGTCAGGCACGCTCATTGCGCTCACAGCGCTCGTTATTGTGATTGCGAGCCTGATCGGTCGCGTTCAAAAGCTCGAATTAGACATCAAATTACTGAGGTCGGATTTGGATCGGCCGCGGGTCCAGCCTCTCGCGTCGATCCTCGACGTCCAGCCTTAGCGTTGCGCTGAGCAGCTTGGCGTGAGCTGGCAAAGCTGGGGTAGGGCAGTAAAGAGCCCCAAGGGTGGCTGACACAGGCAAAACGCCCTGAAAGTCAGCATGGGTGGTTGTTGACGGTAATCGTGAGCCGGACACGACCCTGGAGCCTGCCGGCAAAACAGTTAACTGATGCCGAAGTACCGCGTTCTCAGCCTCAAGCCTCATCTTCGACTTGATTGGCGCGGTCAAGACTGCCAGGACGAAATACAGAAGCCCGATCATTCCGCCAGCTCAAGCGATTCCGTCACGTCATCAACTCGGATGAGGTTTTCGGTACACACACCAGCTACCGGGTCCGGTACTGCGCCATGGGAATGGACGACGCCAGTAAACTGGATACCAGGTTGGAGAAAGAGCCGGAGACCGATCGCTGTCTGCTGCTGTTCTCGCCGGCCCCGCCGGAGCCGGACGCAGTGATCAAGCAGACCAGTGAGACCGCCGCCTACCGGCACGAATTCGCCAGCAGCGGTCGCCAGCCGCGGCAGCCACATCATGACAGCGATTGCGTCATCCTCAAGACGCAGTACACGTAGTTTGGCGCGTCCGGGAAGCGATGACGGAGCGATTACGAATCTTTGATGGACACAACGACTCGGTCCAGCGCATCCGGGAATACCGGCCCGACGGCATCGATTTCTTGGCACGTTCGACCGATGGCGGAGCGCGCGACCCAGATTGGACCGTCCCCTCCCATATAGATTTGGCGCGTGCATTAGACGGGGGTCTTGTCGGAGGTTTGTTTGCGATGTTCGTCCGGCCCGAACACCCGCCCGTGAACGACCTGACGGTCACGAAAAACAGCTACGAGGTCCGTCTGGCCGAACCATTGGATACGGCCTACGCCCGACGCCAGACGTGGGAACTTCTGACTGCTCTGAAACGCCTGGAGGCACGTGCCGAAGGAAGGATTCGCACCGCTTATGTGCGCGCCGGTTTCGCGGATACGCCAAGTGCGCTCTTCAACGGCTCGCGGCTCCGCAATACTCCGGCTTGCCGGGCCCGCATCGACGAATTGATGCGAGAATTCGCCGACGCGGCTAAAGTGAAAGTCGAATTCTTGCAGGAGCGGCTGCTGGCTATGCTGGACGCTTCACCGCAGGATCTCTTTGACGCCGCCGGCCATCTTAAGCCGATCGTTGACTTGCGCCGGGGTCTCGGCGCTGCGATCAAGGTCATCAAATTCGATCGCAAAACCGGCAAGTTCAGTGAGATTGTCAGATTGTCCTTGCTGACAAGGTCGCCGTGGCCGGTTTGCTGTTGCGTTCGATCGGCGCCATCAAGGACGACCAGGGCACCGTCGACTCCATCGACCGTCTCGGCCAACGGCTTAACCGCGCCATTGGTCGGCTCAGCTGCGACGATCAGCGTTTGTTGGCAGACGCGATCGACGTTCTCGAAAGCGACCGACCGGCGTCGTCGCTCGGGCGGGGCGGAGAAGACGAGGGGCGATAACTGGTTAGGAGGCCCGAGCTAAGAGCGGCGCAGAAGCATCGCGGCCGCGCAGACAGAAGGCGCCGGCGGCGCCCGTCGCACGGAATGGAGGCGTTCCTCGAAGGGGTGATTATTTGGACCGGCCGTGCGGATGACTACGGCGTCGATGGTAGACCGGCTCCCTCCAAGCAGTCTTTGGAGGCTAATTGGGGCTGGTGAGCGATCCGTCATCCCGCATACCCTGGACGAAGACCCTTCTCCAATTTCGCCCGAACCATTCCCGTCGCCTCGCCAACGGTGATATCGCCGTCTTTATTCTTATCCAATCCCTTATTCTGAGTGTACGCTATGGTTCCGTCTTTGAATAAGACATGATCGGAACCAGTTCCGATCGCCGCTGGATAGAGGATCGCCATGTAAACGTCTTCAAGCGTCTGGAGTTGGCCTTTGTGTGGCGCGAAATAGCTTTTCACATAATCAAGCTGATCCTCGGCGGTCATCGCCGCGAGCGCTTCTGTCGAAGTACCCAGCGCCTTGGCCGTATTTGGCATGAATTGAATAAGTCCGACCGCGCCGCTTCCGGCAGCATTATTGGCACTCGGGCTGAATGTCTCACCGCTCTCAAACGCCATCGCCGCCATCAGGAAATCAGGTGCGACATCGATCTCTTTGCATATCGCAATGACTTTTTGTTTGAAATTTTGCGAGACTTTTCCACCCCACGCGATTTTATCGTTGGCGGACAATCCCTCTAACGGAGCACCATTGGGCGAACGGTTCGTTAGTTGATTAGTATGCGGTGATCCGGTTGGATGAGTGGCCAGTGTTGACAACGCAGTGATCGTCGGCCCCAAGGGCTGCACTATCCCGTCTGGGCGTCTGAACTGGAGGATCTTGGATTGAAACTCCTCAATGGCAGCGATCGTGTGCGAACCACAATAGCCATCTACGCGAAGCAAGAACTGGCCCGCTCCGCGGGCCCGGTTGAGCAATTGCTGCACCAACTTGACGTCACTACGATGATTCGCTCCTTGCCTTCCGACGGAACCACGGATCCTGCTGTTCATGCTGGGTGTCTCCCTGAGACGATCCTACCTTTTTTGAAAATACAGCCCTGTTTTTGACAGCTTGTCATTTGGCACAATGGCGTCCCATATTGTTCCGATTTGAGTGATATTTTTGACTCCAGTCTTTCTCAACTTAACGAGAACCTCCCCAACTTTGAACTGCGCAACGCCATAAGCGTTCACAATCTGACCATTGGCATAACTATGAAACAAGATAGAAATCTCACTGGGATTTCCACGAGTGTCGCCGTAAATAACTTCGTCGGTTTGAAAGCCTTGGATTGTAAGCTTGGCAGGTACAGCAGCCTCGGGAGATATTGTCAACGTGTAAACTTCTACAATCGGAGAGCCGCCAAAACTTTTGCCATCGTTGTACTTATATTCATAAGTACCTTGCCATATGATATTGATATCGTCTGCTCGAGCGGTCAATATAAGCTGTTGGCATATCGAAAGCAATGTAAGACAGACAACGGCTATTATGATACGATAATGCATCAATGTGGCAGCTGGAGCCGATCTTTGAAGGACGAGCGAACTCGGGCTCAATCGTGATGTCGGCATGTATGCGGTCATCTCAAGAACTCATTGCTTGCAAAAAATATTAGAGATGGCTCCAGGACTTCTGCGAAGTGAGGACAGCATTTTACCCATGTTTGACTTCTCCAATCGTTCAATCGAGACGGACAAACTCGGTGATTCTACCAGCTGATCGGGAATTTTTTTCCGAGTTCTTTTGCGGCTGCGATGGTATCTAGGTACGGCCAAACAGTGGTCCGGCTCGCCCAATACGGACGGCATCGATGTGTCGCGATCCGCTTCGGTTAGGTTCAATGTGATCTCGTTTGGGATGGGATTGGTGGTCTCGTGCTGACCTGAATAGGCCACCTTGCGCGGCCTTTCTGTTGTTCGCCGATGGGTACCAATACATTGAAAGAATTCAACTGTTTCACTCAAATTATCAAATTGAGTGCGCGTTCGCCTATTCCCAGTAGCGGAAGCGGCAGGACGGGAATCTTCGGCCAGCCCAGAGACCAGCTCAGCGCCGAGCAGAGCACGATGTAGGAGTAGCGTGAGCATTCGAACCAACAGAAGCAGACCGTCAATTAGTATCTCATTGTCAGGGCGGAGTGACAGTATGTCTCACGAGTTTGCCGCTTCGGGTCAGGGGCTGCCTTCACGATGACTTTGGCAGCGCGTCCGGTGTACCGGAGATAGCCGCTGATTTGCTGCATCGCCAATGTCGGCAGCCTTTGAGCCATAAACGGTCATGGTGCTCCATGGCACAACTGCGCCATGTGCGCTGACGATGCGACTACGCGTTCCCCCAAGTTGAGCCGTCGTAGGTATAGATGAATTCGCAGTCGCCCCACTTCGCATGCCCATGCGCATCAGCGAGCGCTTCCTGGAACCCGCATACTTGCATGCCCTGCTTCATCGTGCCCCCAACTTCCTGCACAACCCCGGCAATCACCCATCCCGCGCCATCCCATCGCAGAACCCTCTCCAAATTTGGAACCTTCTGCGATCTCACGCCGGTCTGGTGCCAAAGTTGACCGACAGACGGAGCGGGCGGCGCGATGAAGCTGACAATCATTTCAGGAAAAGGAGGGATGGCCTCTTGCTTCATGCCCGGCCTGCCGCCGCTCATACGGATCTGGAATCGACCGTCCTCGCCATAAACGGCATAAAGTGTCGGCTTCAAAAAAGCGGGAAGCGGGGGAATTAGTACGGGTATCATCTGCTTAACGCGTCTAACTAAACACCAAGCTGCGCGGCTCGCGACCGATCCCCAGCGTGACGACGACGATGCACAAAGGATCGGTGATCAAAGATTGAAGGTGGCGAACGGCGGCGTCGGAAAAAATTTCACTCTCGTTCCATGCGGATAGCCATGTCTGTACGACCGCCAGGTCGAGCGGCTTCTCCCGAGCCATTAGTTGCGTCCTGTCGATCCCGGCCGTCCGAATGTTGGGTCTGTGCGTAATTGCATGGCAAAACCGTCGATGGCGAGCGGTGGCCGCACACCAGATTCAATCAGCGCGACCTCCTCGACGGTCGCGTATTTCGGCATGGCAAAGCTCGCCAGCAGTTGCTAATTGTCTCGCTCGGCAGCATACCACGATGGCAGCCGCATGACCGCTTCGGGTCAAGACCGGCTATGGCGGCCGTTCGACCGCCGAGTTTGTAGTACCTCAGAGAGCCGACGACTTTGGTGCACCGCGCAAGTGGGCAGCCTTGGGCCAGATCGGACGCCCGGTGAGTGAGCCCGTGATCCTCCTTATCAATCCGCCTTTGCGTGAACCCGCAAGCGAATAGCTTCTTCGATCCGACCATGCGCGTCCAATCCCTGACCCAACCATAAGAGGTCGTCGGGCTTGAGGTCGGAGTTGGCCAAATCGCTCCACAACTCGTCGAGCGTTCTCGCGAGGATCGCTTTAAAGAGACGACGGCGCTTGCTGTCGTGTCGCTCGTAGTCGAGCCACGCCGGTGATGGGCGCTCCCCGGGGATGAATTCGGCGACCAGGTCCGCCATGATCCACAAACCAGAGGCTCCGTTCGTGAACGTAACCATCGCGGTGCGCTCGCGCGTCGAACCGACAGTGAATGCCTTGAACTCGGTGTTGGCGCCCCAATGAAAGAAAGTGCCGACCTCCGGCTCAACGCCCCAGCCGAGTCCCCAAGCAACGCCGGTGCGCGTGATCTCGATCTCCGGCTCTGCCGGCGTGTTCGACCTCGACGTGCGGCTGCAGCCATAGCTCGGCGGTGTTGGGCTCCAACCGAGCACCCGAGACAACCGCCTCCAGGAAGGGCGCGTAATCGGCCGCCTTGGTTTGCAAAGTCACGGCTGCGTTAGGCTCGGCCGGCTTGAAGTTCACCGCCGGGCGGCCGAACACGTCGTGGGGATGTGCTCGGTTAGTGCCGGACCGGCGTCGTCAAGGCGCAGCGGCTCAGTCTGCACAGTGAGTGTTGGCCAATCGATCGGCCGCCAGGCGCACTCGCCCTTCCCGTGCAGTGACCGCACAGCCTGGCGGAACTC
>JASHRR010001487.1 GCA_030037185.1 Xanthobacteraceae bacterium
GGCGAGGCTTGATCGAAATCGAGCACCCATAACTTGGTCTGGGCGATGGAGCGCATGGCGCTCTTGGAGGGGCCGTAGATGCGGGCGGTGGGCGCGGGGTGCATGCTCTAGCAACGCTCAAGGTCGTCGGCGGTTCAGCCCTTCACCGCTGCGATTCGTCGTGTGGCCGAGCGCGGGTCGAAGCCGAGCGCCTCCGCGAACGCATTCCTCCCCTTCCTGCAGAGAAGCTAACCTTAGCCTCTCCTTTCCCTTGGAGAGGCTTTTTTTGTTTGGAAACCCCCGGAGGCAATCAGATGAAACTTGGCGGACACATAGACCGACAGCGACGTGAATCTGTCGCCGTCCCCACGGTAGAGAGTAGCCAAGGGGGCACGGAGGGGGGAGACGCAGCGGGTTGCAAAGCGAGCAGCGTATCTTTCAGATAACGAAGCCAACGAAGCAAGGGGGCACTCGCAATGTCATTCGTCGAACAGTGGAACGCCATAGCCGCACGCATTCGGTCACTTCGTGAAGGGGCAGATCTTTATGCTCAGTTCCTAATCAGCCACAGAGAAGATACCTTCGGCGTTGGTAGGGAACTGGTCGGCGAAAGTCGAAGTATTTTAGCGGTACTGATGAACTTCCGCCAATCACTTAATGCAACATTACCCCCAGATGCTAAAGCATGTTTGGAGAGGTTTTTAGATGGGCGTCCTGCACAGATTATTACTTCGGACGACTGGACAATAGCGAACGAAGTCAAGCCTGGGCCTGTACTGTCGTTTCTTTTGGCAGATACGCAGGAAATCATTCGAGCACGGTCAGAGCGTGCATTCCTGCACTTGCAGCGGCTCCTCGCTGTTGACACCGACGTTCAGAGCAAGTGGAAGGCAGCATTCGAGAAGGGAGAGCTATCTTGCGAGAAACTCGGCGGCGTCCATTTGCTCTGGCACGGAATTTTTGCATTCAAACTCCAGGCAGGCCTAGATATCACCGACTTGGTTTTTCAGGAGCCGATTGACCCATCAATCGTGCAGCGAGGGATCGAAGGATTGGTATTGACAGAATGGAAGGTCGCCGATGAAACAAACGCATTGAGCCGCTTCGAGCAAGCCCGCAACCAAGCGGCACGTTACCAGCAAGGGGCTCTGGCCGGTACGGAACTCGCTGGATACCGCTATGCTGTCGCGGTCTCTCTTACTGAGTTACCGAAGGCACTTGTGCCGGAGGACAGGGCCATCGGACGCGTAATTTATCGACACATAAATATAGGAATCGAACCAAGACGAACTTCCGTACAGGCTCGCGCAGATTCACGTCGACGCTGAATTGGGTCGTGTACGGCCTGCTCGTGAGCGTCGTCGCGATCGATACCAGCGAGCGCCACTGCACGGGGGGAGTACGTGGCCGACAGAATAGGAATGGTGATGTCCGACTGTACAAGGCGGCCGGTTCATATCAGTCCGAGTTCTCGCTTTAGCCGCTCTCGATGCTCTTCGTCGAGTTCTTGTGTTTCCAACGGTACAGCCGCCCAACGCCCATCGCGTCAAAGTGTCAAGCGATGAAAGCCGATGTGGCCAATTTGCGACACCTTTCTAACCATCGCTCCCCAACTGGATCCGCCGGTCACGTAAGGCGCGCAGGGTGCAAGAGGGGCAAGGACCCGGTTGCCTACATCGCCCGTCAACCCAAGCTCGACTTCATCCCCTGAATTGGTAAGACTGTAGTCTGCTCACGTCACAAGGCGAGTCATTGCGATGGCTTTGGAAGAACAGCTTATCACTATGTCACTTACGAACACATTTCATGAGGCGCAGAAAGTATTGCAAAAACTCCACGACCTTGGGCCAAGGCATGTGCGAGAAGCGGATGAGCCGAGCGAGGAGTTCGAAGAATGCGACTATCTTCTATCCCACTACGTTGAAAAAGCATTCCGCGATGTAGGTATTCTTGCAGAACGGCTTGGCTTACCATTGCTACGGAAGGAGATAGCGAAGGCACGCGAGAAAATAGAAAGCTTGATTGATGTGATACGCCTTCCGGACGATTTCACGTATCACTCGCCGCCGCTGCAAATCGCACGCGACTACTTCGAATCATTACGAACACTAACTCAAGGGCGCGACATCACTGGTCTAGGTATATTCGAGAATATCCTTCAGAACGCCGGAGAAATTGTAAAAGGACTGGGAATCGAGCCAACTAACGAGAAGCATCTGCGCGATGGTCTTCGGAAGGTGCTGTCGTTCGCTTTTCCTGATGTGGTGAAAGAAATCCCTCTCGAAAAGACGCTTAAGATGTACCGCCCGGACATCGGAGTTACGTCGCTTATGGCCGCTGCCGAAGTGAAATTCGCCACCACCAAAGAAGAAGCAACCGCTGCCATCGATGGCATTTATTCTGATATGAAAGGCTACAGTGGTCGCGATGAGTGGCGCTCATTCTACGCCGTTTTTTATATGACACAGCCTTTTTACAGTCAGAAGGACGTCGAGCGGGAATTCCGTCTTGTGAAAGCCGAGCTAAGCTGGACGCCTTTTGTTGTCATCGGACCGGGCGCACGGGCAAGGAAGGCCGTTCCGGGAGCGAAAAAATAGGTCCATAGGCCGGTCGCTTTCGCCCTCAATGACGATGTGACCGAACTACTCGACGCCTGCTCCTTGCCGGGATCGGCGCAAACCATCGGGCTCATTGGGCACCAGCGGACCTGCCGGCGCAACAAGACAGCGGCGCTGCCATTAGATCAGCAGCGAAAACAGTTGTCCCCTGTACACACTTCGCTCCCGAGTCCCCCCAATCGAGTGAGGACCTATTGCAGACGCACGGATTTTATGCGAACGCCGTAGCGCTCGCCCACCCAACCGGGCGATCGTCGTTTGGATCATTCGTACGGCCCATTATGACACGCGCTTTGGTTCGTCGCTGGCGCGCCGATGGAGCACGCGGGACCATTCCGTGGATTACTTTGGCAGTCACATTCCAGGCGTTTTTCGACGATTGCGCTAAGTAGTGCAGCAGCACTCTAATACGAAGGTTTGCCGCAAGCAGCGAGGTGAGCGTAACGATTTCGAGATACATGAGGGTGTCGCCGGCAAATAGAAAGGCCAGATCGATCGGGAACGTTTGGATGAAAGCCAAAGTCAAAACGGTTATCGCGAAAATCTCTAACACACGCCGAAGCGTTAATCGATTGACGAAGTCAGCAAACTGAACCACAAACACTATCCATAGCCAGTCGCCGAACGCCGCTGGTCTATCGACTGTCCATTTCTGCCACCAGTCGCTCATGGCCCGTCTCAGAGATGATCGCCGCGGCATTGATGATTGCCTTGCTCTGGGTTTAAAGGCGAGCCTATCGCATGCCGGCTCCAAATGATACCGGTCGACCTGGCGGAACTTCCGCAACTGGCAAACACGCACGAAAGTATCGGCGGAAGCCATCGGCGGCCATTGGCATCCGCGGACCTGCCGGCGGAACAGATACCAGCGGTGCCATTAGAGTTTCCCACGGCCTCCGCCGACGCGCCCTGCATGAAACTTTTTTCCCCATGGCCAATAATGTGATTGCTGCCGGCCCGGAGGTCTCCCGATACCAGAAGCCGCATGAGCCCGACGCCGACGCCTGGTTTCTTACCAGCCGCAGCGAAAGAGTTGTCCGTTATGACACCCCCTGCAACCGGTCGTGTCCCACCACCCGGTGAGGAGCCAAGGGGCGGAAGCGTCCAAATCCCACCCCCCCAATCGGGCGAGTACTTCATCGTCGTCGGTCACATGCGGCCCTGAACGATTCAGCGTTGCACGACCATCTTTGCCCGACCGGCACCGTGTGTTAGGGAGTGGTACCGTATGGGGCAGCGAACCGCGGCAAGGACGACTTTGCGATGCAAAATCGACGTTCGAGCTTTGAAATCGAAGACCTGCTCGCCTGCGGTCGCGGCGAAATGTTCGCAGGCGGTCCCCAATTGCCGCTGCCGCCGATGCTGATGTTCGATCGTATCAGCGAAATATCCGAGCAGGGCGGCGAGCACGGCAAAGGGCTCGCCCGCGCCGAACTGGACGTGAAGCCAGACTTGTGGTTTTTCCCTTGTCACTTCAAAGGCGATCCAGTTATGCCGGGATGCCTGGGGCTCGATGCGCTGTGGCAGCTTCTGGGCTTTTTTCTTGGCTGGTCCGGCGCCTCTGGCAAGGGGCTTGCACTGGGGCTTGGCGAAGTGAAGCTGGCCGGACAAATTCTGCCCACCGTCAGGAAGGTCGTCTACGGCATCGACATCAAGCGGATCATGCGGTCCAAGCTGGTGCTCGGTATTGCCGACGGGTGGCTCTCGGCGGACGGTTCGGTGATCTACCGGGCTTTCGACCTAACGGTCGGGCTGGCTGCAGGCTAGAAGAGAGGGCAGGGAGCTTAGTGCCGCCGCGCGCCTTGCCACGCCGCATGCTGTTTTCGGGTCCGGAGGGGGCAGCGATACCAGTTGTCGCTATCGGCCCGTGGGACGCGAAGCGTTCCGCTCCGCTGCTGAAGGCTCAGCCTGCGGACGCGAACTGCGTTCGCTCTTCGGCTTCGCGTCGCGCAAAATGAGCCTCTGGTCGCCGGATCGAAATGTCAAAACGGCAGCACACGACTTCAAATAACCGACTAAAGGCCCGCGGGGCCCGAGCACGAGCGAAGCAGTGCGAGGGGGGCCTATCGCTGCTCTGCGCGCTCTTCACAGCGCACCGCAGAGCGCAGCGGGCCGAGCGGTCAGGTTTCTGCGCCTTCAGGGTTCCCTTATCAGCGGACAAGATTCTCATAGGCTCTCCGGTGCAGTGGCCGGAGAGCCAGTTGACGACCAACGTCGAGCCGCCCGTGGTTGTCGATGGCGGTCGGAATCCGCGTAAATCTGGCGGAGCGCAAAAACGTGGCACAATATTTGCCCAGGCTTCAGCTGACCTCGCAGCCATAGACCGGCATTCAACCAACGGCAGCCAAAACTCAAGG
>JASHRR010001488.1 GCA_030037185.1 Xanthobacteraceae bacterium
ATGCACATACTGATTAACTTGATGACCAACGCCGTCAACTTCAGCCACCCCGGCGGGATCGTAGCGGTCAGTGCGAGTGTGGAGGGCCAGCACGTGTTGCTCGAGGTTGCGGATGGCGGCATCGGTATCGCGCCGGACGATCTCACCCGCATCGGCAGCCCGTTTTTCCGGGTCCAGAGCAGGTCTTACCGGACGCAGGACGGCGCTGGCCTTGGGCTCTCGATCGTCAAAGCGCTCGTCGATCTCCACGGCGGAGAGTTGGAAGCGCACAGCCGGCTGGGCGAGGGCACCCGCATGGTGGTCCGATTACCGCTTGATAGCACATGCGCCGACTTACGGCCCCCCGTCCCGATTGGCAGCGGAATTCGCGGCGATAGCCAGAAAGGGCTTTGCGCCGGCCTGCCGGCATCGCGCCTCACGGTGGATCAGTCAGGACCTCAGCCGGACGGAATGAATTCCACGGATCTCCTATTCCCGGTGCAAATGCGTGCGTAAGCTATCGCTTGGGGAACGCCTGGCGAATGGCCTCGGCTCAACCTATCGCGCCCTCATAAGGGTGCGGCTGCCACGCATTTTCCGGCTGGTCTTGCGAAATCCGCGCGACAGCATGTGCGCGCTGGCGTTAATGGCGGCAATCGCAGCGATCATACTGAACAGCCTGTACTTGCAGCCGAGGCGACATCCGGCACCGATTTTTGCGATCCGGCCGTTGCCCGTGGTATCCGATGAAGGAGCCGGAGCATTTGCTCAATTGGCGCCGCGTCGGCCGCCCGTCCCTGATCTGCCAAAGCCTGAAGGCGTGCCGAAGGTCGATCCGATTCCATTGCCGCGCCCGCGGGCCCAGAGCGGGCCCGCGCCTGCGCGTCCCGATGCGACTGGCGACGCCGCAAGTGCATTGCGGCAGTTGAGCGCTCTGCAGCGCACTCTCAACGAATTCGGTTATGGGCCAATGAGAGTGAGTGGAATCCTCGACGAGGATACGCGCGAGGGGATTGCGCGCTTCGAGCGCGATCACAACCTTCCCGTGACTGGCCAGAACACGCCGCGTCTGCGTCGTGCCATCACCATTGCGACGGGGCGGCCGCTGGAATGATTTGCGGTCGGCCCACCCCGGCTGAAGGAGGCACCCTGGGAGCAATCTTAAAGCCGCGGTTGACCGGGCCGTCGCTCAAACCTAGACCGGCTGGGCCTCCGCGCCGAAAATTCTGATGACCTGCCGGGAGGGTGGGTCGGCGGCTAGACAGAAGCAGCGACTATGCGCCTGAAATCGGGAGTATGGGCTTTGGCCTACGTGCGGCGCTGTTACGTCGAAGGGGTATTTGCCGTGATTCGCCGACGCGGCGCCGATGAAGCGGGTGCGATTTTCATTAAGGTCAACCGCCTTGATAATACGGCGGACGTCTATGGACCGGCCCCGCAATCCGCGTTCGAGGACGAGCATCCGGTCGATCGCGCGTTCACCCCGGCCATGAAAACAATGCCGGCGCCTGATGCCGAAGCTGAGGCCTATCTCGCCCGGCAAATCCGCTTCGACCCCGACCTGTGGATCATTGAGACCGAAGACCGCGCCGGCCGGCACTTCCTCGATCGCGTCGTGCATTGAAGGCCTGGTTGCGGACGCGCTCGGTGAGCGCGCCAAACCGCGAACGAAGGCTCGCGACCGCGATCGCGCGGAAAGCGTCGGAACTGCCGTCCGCCGCATCAGCTTCCATCTCCGGCAACGAATCGCTCGCTGTTGCTCGCGTTTGCCATTGGACAAGGAGATCGCGCGCCGTGCGGCCATCAAGATCGTGATAGAGTTCCGTGAGATCGTATACGCGCTCAACCGAACGGTTCGCCGCAGGATTGACCAGCAGAAGAATGCGCTGGAGTATCGCGATCGGCATGCCGGCCGCCTTTGCGGCGACAACCATGGGCTCTCCCGATAGATCGTTAAGGATGCGCTCACAGAGACTCCTTGGAATATCGATCAGCAGCTCGAACTCGCGCGTGAACTCGCCGATCCGGCCATCCAACGCGGCGTCGATGCTCGCGAACGCCCGCTCGCCGTCTTTTGGAGCGACCGGAGGATCATCCCGGTAACGGTCCGCAATCAGAGACAGCATCCTGCGCCGTTGCGCCGGCGAGGCGGCGAAGAATGCCTCGCCGAAAGCAGGCGTGAGGGTCGCGGGTTGCCCTGTTGCGGGGGCATCGGAGGCTGTCGCGGCGCGCTGGCCGATTGCCAAATTGCCTTTCAACGGCTGATTTCCCGCGCAGCGTTGGTCCGGCGTGGAGTGCGGCTCCGCCTTGGGGTCGTGATCGCGCGAGGATTGCATGTCGCCGAGCCGCTCGGCAACTTCGGCCGGGGCGTCCGGGTGGCGTCGCAGCATGTCGGCGACCGCGGCGTGCGTCACCGTCTCGACCTTGTCGATCAGGCGCAGCGCGAGCTCGCCGTATTGCTGCTGTTCTTCCGCCGTATGGGTCGGCCGCTGGACGTAGAGCGCCGTCAGTGCAAGCAACAGGCGCGCCGCCGTCTCGGCGCGCGGCCGTTCGGCGAGTTCAATCGGAATGCTGGAGGAGGCCGCGAGCGCCACGCCGCTTCTCTCTTGGATCGCCTCTCTTGCTTCGCCGCCTTAGCCCATCGCCCGGATCGCACGGTGGCGAAACGGCAAGGCGGAGCCGCAGGCGAGTTCGTCCCGGCATTTCGATACCTTCAATGCGGGCGACCTGAATTTCGGTTGCCCTGAGCTATAACGCCTTGCGTTTGACGAACCGTTACCGATGATAGAAATATCCTCAATCGCTTGGCAGAAAGTTAGACAATCAAGCAGCCATTGTTCCAATAGTTTTTTCAATAGCATCCGACCGGCGTCCGCTCGGGCGGGTGCGGCGGAGTGTGCTCGGGAATACTCTGCTCACCGAGGGCGGCCGGAGAACCCCGTCAGCTTGAGGGTATCGCGAAGGCCAAGGCCGGGGTTTCTACAAGGGGCCGGCCGGCCTCGATCGACGCGGCGCTATCGCTGTTAGCATTCACCGGGCGGACGTCTATCGGCTGTTAGAGAGGGTGGCGCATGATGCGCCGACAACGTAGACGGATCCCAAATGACGCCCCCTCGGCGACGGCGCGGTGCAACCCAGTGGGGGTCCCGACCTGCCGATAGGTATCCGGGGGGCAACAGGCCGGGACCGGCGCACGGCCGCTTGCTTACCGTGCGCAGCCGAAACTTAGCATTCGGCCGCTACCGGACGACTAAACGTTCATTTAATCGGACCCCGGTGACGGTGCGCGCAACAGAGCAAGCAAGGCGGTTGCATGTGCGGCTCAATTGGCGACCTGGCGAACGAGGATCGCGAGAAACAAAGCGAGCGCGCTGCGCTCGACGGGCAGCACTCCACGTCATTGAAAACATTAGACGCAGTCTGACGTTAATCAGTGCCGACGGAATATCTTTGCGCGGGCGCGCGCCGCCGGCGCACGCGGCGACCGCGAGGGTCAGGTTGGAAA
>JASHRR010001489.1 GCA_030037185.1 Xanthobacteraceae bacterium
TTAGTACGTACTTGAGCGACCACGTAAACATTTGACGAAATCACATAATAACACCGGTATAGTATATAGGGAGCTGGGGTATCAGTACCCTGTCGGCATGGCTGGCCGAGCGCTCAAGGTCGAAGACAAACTCTGACTTGATCAGCCCGAGCATCGGCGAGGCCGACCTTGGGGCAACCGGCGGCTCCGTCCCGCAAGGTGACAGAAAGCAGCATCCCGGATTTCTCCTATAATCCATTCCCTAACTATACCTGGGGAACAGTTCTATTTCATAAAAGAGACTTTGACATAGGCGCACTGGTATGCTCCGATAGAATTCGACGGCATGGAGTTCCCCTCCCGCCGTTTCACGTTCACTCCTGACTTGAGACATTCCTGGCTTAATACCTAGGAATGTCTCTTATTTTTGTGCATTTGGTGCTTAGCCGGAGACAACGCTCATAGGGAGATAGGCGGGAGGCAAACGATGGCACACAAGTTGCGTCACAAATAACATCCATCTCCTTGAGTCTTTGGTGGGTGTGGCTACATTGACTGCGGTGGATCTGGCCACAGCAACCGCGTGCGCGTCATCGCGACCTTCTTGCCGGAGCAACAGCCAGCATCGCCCGATGCCGCTGCCCGCGAAGACTCGGATCGACACCTCACGAAGACAATCTCACAGGTACCACCCGAAAAGCTGTTCGCCTGCATGGTCGCTCCCCTGCCGGCCACGGCCGATCCGGCGTTCACTCCCCTACTCCGCCATACGCTGCCCCTGATCATGACTTAGCCGCCAGCTCTGCGGCGTGGGTCACGACGATGAACGTATAGTCATATTCATCATTTAACCTTTTGATGATGTGCCCAGAAGCTGCCTGGTAATTTTCCGTCAAATTAATACGGTTACGCCGAGTGAACGGGTGAACGAATTGTACACGTTCCGAAGTTCATCGCGCCCTGCCGGTTTGCGCTCGATGCCATTTGGCGCGAGATCGGCTGATGGCTTGGCGGCCACCACTTCCTGCTCGCTCTTCCCCTCGTCGCGCAATTTACGGGTGCGGTCACGTGCCGTGACCGGCATGTCCCGGTATTCTTCAGGATTGGCCTTACTGGCGAGCGCGCCATGACCAGGCACGATCTTGGTGTTGTCGTTGATTTCCTTGAGGAACGCGTTGACGGCGTATCGTGCCTTTGATCCTGCCGCTACCCCAGTCAAGAGCGGGATAGCTCTGGCTGAAGATATCGCCGGCGGCAAGCACATTTGCGTCGCGGAATTAGATCCAGCTGTCGCTGTCGGTATGCGCGTTGGTGACGTGGTTGACCTCGGATCGTATCGGCAGCGAGTCGCGAAGGTCGTTCGCGGCAGCAGAAGCCGTTCTCTAAGCCTTGAAAACCTTAGAAATCCGGCTTCGGCGCCATCGGCACATTATACTCGAAGTGATTGTTGTTTTCGGCGCAAACTTCTTCATAGGGCAATGCAGAGCGCTGTCGGATTCAAGTGTGCTCACCTGACTACCATCGGCGAGATTGATCGTTTGATCCAGCACCGGGGGACGCGGAAGGCGCAGCACCGGAACGCCGCGCAGCATCTCGATTTCGGCACGGGCCATCGGCTGACCGTCGGGCAACGCGCCGTCGGCCACGTGGCAGCAGGCCTGCCAGTTAATCACCGGCAAGCAAAGCAGGCGCTCGGCTCCGAGGGGCTGGGCAAATCCCACGTACATCATCACGATGCCCGACAGGAACCACATGAGCATGAGCAATCCCACCGCGATCCCGAGATAGCGGTGGAGGATCACTAATGTACGCCAAAGGAAGCCAGCCATAGGGTTACATTAACACGTTTTTTCGTTTCTGTGAATAAATAGCATACGACTTATACCCATAGTCAGTTACTCTATAGATACTATACCTGAGTAATCATACTGCCATACTCGTACCCAGTGCCCATATAGGGCGGTCTATTAATTAAATTTGACATGGTTACTCGAATATGCATCGATAGCATCGACGGTAAATACTCGCTACCGTCACACTTCTATTACCTTCAGGCGCTACTAACTTCAGACACCTCTAGTTCGGCAGCAGAGGTGTCTTTTTCTTTTGTACCTTTCAGAAATATCGGTCACTGTACCAATCATCAGATATCGGCGGCACGGTTCGGCTTCATAACAGTACGCTTATGAAGGGACGATAGTCACCGGATCGAAAGAATTTCGATGCGGCGAAAGGCGGAATGCAGCCGGTCAGCCCAATCCACGCATTCCGCACGACACGATCCCGCTCATACGTGAGGCTCGACTGATGCCGGATTGTCAGATTGCACGCCTGCTCAATCGCATCGGCATTGCGGTCACATATGGTGCGTGGACGAGGCAGCGCGTATGCAACTTCCGCCATCACCACGAGATTGCGCGACACCGCGACGGCGAATGGGCTGAACGCGGCGAGATCACGCTCGAAGAGGCTGCGAAAATCATCGGGGTATGCAATATGACGGCGCTGCGCATGCTTCGCCGTGGCGACATCAAGGGCCGGCAAGTTTGTCCAGGTGCTCCCTGGGTGATCAAGACTGCGGATCTGACCGACTTCAATGGTCGCAAGCGATTAAACCCTCCGCTAACACCAAATCCCGATCAGCAGGTCTTGGACTTTCACCCCCAGGGAGAGCGGTCACCCGTTCGTTAGCAAGCGGGCGCCGCGGCTGGCTCCCTTCTACAGGGAGAATTGGAGG
>JASHRR010001490.1 GCA_030037185.1 Xanthobacteraceae bacterium
ACGTCGGCGGCATTGAGCGCCGCCACGGTGTCGCCACCACCCGCGATCGACACCAGGTTGCCGGCCCGGGTCAGCTCCGCGGCGGCTTCGGCGACCGCAACCGTGCCGGTGTCGAACGGTTCCATCTCGAAGGCGCCGAGCGGGCCGTTCCAGACCAGCGTCTTCACGCGCGCCAGCACGGAAACGATGTGCTCCACAGTGAGCGGACCGATGTCGAGGATCATCTCGTCGTTCGCCACGCCGCTGACAGGCGCCACGCGCGATGGCGCATGGGCCTTGAATTCCTTCGTCGCCACGGCGTCGACCGGTAGCACGACTTCGCGGTTCTCGATTTTTGCCTTGCGCAGGATGTCGAGCGCCGCGTGGGCAAGGCCATGCTCGCACAACGATTTTCCGACCGGCCGTCCCTGGGCCGTGAGGAAGGTGTTGGCCATGCCACCGCCGATGATCAGCGTGTCGACCTTGGCGAGGAGATTGCCGAGAAGCTCGAGCTTCGTTGACACCTTGGCACCGCCCACGATCGCAGCCACCGGCCGCTGCGGCGCCTCCAGCGCGGCGCTGATGGCCTGGAGCTCTGCCTCCATGCCGCGGCCTGCGTAGGCGGGGAGTTTGTGGCCGAGGCCCTCGCTCGATGCATGGGCGCGGTGCGACACTGAAAAGGCGTCGTTGACCCAGATATCGCCGAGCGCCGCCAGGGCATCGACGAAGGCGGGATCGTTCTTTTCCTCGCCGCGGTGGAACCGCGTGTTTTCGAGGCACAGGATGTCGCCATCCTTCATCGCGCTCACGGCCGCCTCGGCCACCGGGCCGATGCAGTCGTCGGCGAACGCGACAGGGCGGCCGACGACTTCGGCGAGCGCGGCAGCGACGGGCTTGAGCGAGTCCGCCGTGTTGCGCTCCTTCGGACGGCCGAAATGGGACAGCAGAATCACCTTGCCACCCTTGTCGACGATTTCCAGGATGGTCGGCGCCGTCCGCTGCAGGCGCGTCAGGTCGGTAACCTTTCCGCCTTCCACAGGAACGTTGAGGTCCGCTCGGACAAGCGCGCGCTTGCCCCGCAGATCGGCATTATCGAGGGTGCGAAACGGAGACATGGCAGCACGAGCCCCTCAGATGAGTTTGCCCATGGCAACGGCGGTATCGATCATGCGGTTGGAAAAGCCCCATTCGTTGTCGTACCAGGACATTACGCGCACCAGCGTGCCCTCCATGACTTTCGTCTGATCCATGTGAAAAATGGATGAATGAGAGTCGTGATTGAAGTCGATCGAGACGTTGGGCCGCTCGGTGTAGCCGAGAATACCCTTGAGCTGCTGCTCGGCCGCGCGCTTCACGGCAGCGTTAACCTCGTCCTTGGTCGTGTTACGCTTCGCCACAAACTTGAAGTCGATGACCGAGACGTTGGGCGTCGGTACCCGGATGGCGACGCCATCGAGCTTGCCGTTGAGCTCGGGCAGCACTAGCCCCACCGCCTTGGCGGCGCCGGTGGATGTCGGGATCATCGACACCGCAGCGGCGCGGGCGCGGTAGAGGTCCTTGTGCATCACATCGAGCGTGGGCTGGTCGTTGGTGTAGGCGTGGATCGTCGTCATGAAGCCCTTTTCGATGCCGATGGCGTCGTTCATAACCTTAGCGATGGGCACCAGGCAGTTCGTGGTGCACGAGCCGTTCGACACTACCACATCGTCATGCGTCAGCTTGTCATGGTTCACGCCGTAAACCACCGTGAGGTCGGCATGTTCAGCCGGCGCCGACACCAGGACCCGCTTGGCGCCCGCATCGAGATGCGCCCTGGCCTTTTCCTTGGAGGTGAAATGGCCGGTGCACTCGAGGGCTATATCCACGCCAAGCGCCTTCCATGGAAGCTCGGCCGGGTTCTTGATCGCCGTCACCTTGATCCGACCGGTGCCGCAATCAATCGTGTCGCCGTCGACTTTGACCTCGCCGGGAAAGCGCCCATGAACGGAGTCAAAACGCAGAAGGTGCGCATTCGTTTCGACCGGCGCGAGATCGTTGATGGCGACGACCTCGATGTCCTTGCGGCCCGACTCCACGATGGCGCGCAGAATGTTGCGGCCGATGCGGCCGAATCCATTGATGGCGACACGAACAGACATTTTCCGGCTCCTTAAGGTGCAAAGCGCGGTTAGTTAGGCGGCGGGCCCCCGCCACATGGGCCGCATCTGGTTTATTTCAGCGGGCGTCGAATCCCAGCTGCGGTACCGTCTCAATTTTGCGGCGTTGAGAGGCAACCACGCGCGATTTTTAACGTTCATTTCAGTTTTCAGCTTTGATTTTGCTCAACTCACGGCCGCTTCGGCGACGCGCTTTGCCGCGATCCTGCTCCTTCATATGCTCCCAATCGCGATATGATGAGCTTGCCGTCAGGGTGCGGGATGGTCTAGCTCGGAGCCGGAGATGACCAACTCATCGGTCGTGGACAGAGGCGCGCTGTCTCCCGGGCGGCGCGGGGATGCCCTCGTCGTCGGCGCAATTGCCGTGCTCGCTTTGGCCTGCCGCCGATTGCGAATTGTCCTGGACCCGCGATGCCGGCATCGTTTCCCCATCCGCTGCCAGCTTGCTCGTGACCGAACTTACGACTACTTTTCTCCTGCTGATGGGCTTTCGTGCCGGCCCGACCTGGCCGCTGCCTCGATCAGCGATCCTCTCGGCGTCCCCCCACAAATACCGTAACCTGACGAACTGCCTGCATTATGTGCATCGATCGCTCCGCCAGTGATTCGCGTTGTACAGCCAAGGAATTACAGCTAATTCTCCAGTCAAGACGCCCGTCTCAAAATACCGCAAACCCCACCCGCTCGAGTGTGATTTAGTCAAATTACATTCCATGGCGAAAAACGGAATCCTCGCGCATCGCGAGTATAGGATCAGTGTCAGGGAATCGATGTACTAGTCAACCTTGCTGCGCATGTTACACGGTCTCGACAAGGACCATGCTTTGTGTGCGCCTATCAAGCCGGACACTCAGAGTACCGAGTATTCACTGACGATGATGTGGTGGCGTTCCTCAGAGTGGCTAGTGCTCCTTATATTCGTTTCCTGACTGACTTGGTCGGTTAGGCCCAAAGAGCTGCGGATGGATTGCGACGATGCCGGACTTCGAGATATCCAACACTACTCGGGTACACGATAGTTGCGCCACGCGCTCACATCGTCGACGTGACGGGGAACCGCGAGTTGTTCCGGCGGGTAGTTGATGTGGTGCATGACGTGGCACGCACATCAGATTTCGGGGCGGTCCGGCATGAAACGCGAGACTTGCGTTGCCGTAATTGGAGCTGGACTTGGTGGCGGGACTGCAGCCGCTTGGTTGCAACGCGAGGGCTTCCCGGTACAGGTGTACGAACCCGGGCCGGCCGCGGAAAGACGTAGCTGTGCCGACCGCAAATGCAGTGGCCAAAGATAGCGCGCAGCTTCAGCCAAGAAGCGTTGGACACCCTGGTCAAGATGATGCGCAATGCCGAGCTGCCCGGCAACGTGCGCATCAAGGCTTGCGAGGCCGTGCTCACCGCGGCATCGGCTTGCCGGCAGTCGCGATCGACGCCACGGTGCATCGCGTGCTGGCGAAGCTCTGCGGGTGCACGATCGACGAGCTGCGGGCGATCGAGGCGCATGTCGCGGAGCACGCGATCGATCTGACGCCCGGGGCGGATATGGCTCTTCCTAGGCCATTGATACTCCGATGGCCGGCAGGATCTGGAAATCACCTCTGAGGTCTCAATCGAAGCGGCGAATCCACTCGAGGGTTTCCTTGCGATCATCGAACGGGGTCGGCAAGTTGCGGAAAAGGCCCACACGGTAGGCCTCAAATCGAACGGGCTTGGTGAGACGGGCGACTTTCCGATAATCTTCCGGAATTTCTCCATCCTCCGAACTGCCAAGTTCCGGCTGCGCTCCCGCCTGGACGATGGTGCCGCCCCGATAATCCCAGAGCGGACAACTTTTGCCAAGCGCAGCGCGCATAAAGTCGCGCCCGCCCAGTTCCGCAATGATGGTCTCGCTGAGAATGGTGAGCCAGTTGATCGACCGGATCTTGTAGGGCATTTTCTGCCAATAGTCTGCTTCGACGCTGAAATTTGACGAATACTCGTGATCCAGACCTGGGAATTTCTTGAGCAGGAACAAACTATCGGCCATGTAGCTGTCGCTGTCCGGATCGTTCCAAAGCAAAGACGGCCCTGCCGTGCCATGTACAGGCTCAAGAAGGTCGCACCAGTGGCTTCACCATCTCCCGAAATCGGTCGAATCCGTGCCGGGCAGCCCAAGAAAACGGCACGTGAGCCGCAAAGTGTGAATTGTGTTCACGCTGTTGAATCCAGACGCAGTATCCAGACGCCCTGGACAATGAAGGCTCCCGCGTGGTCGTGCCCTTCGGATAGCCGACCAACTGGACACCGAAATCTTCATTCTCGGGCAAGGAGGAGACCTCCTCCATGAAGGGTGGAAACTGACGGTCCACGATCCTTCGGAGCTGGTTGCCGCTGTTGGGTAGCCAGTGCGTCATATGCTCCGCGAACTTGTCGAAATAGGCGCGCAGCACTTCCACAAAGGCGCGGCTTTTTCCAGCGTATGGCCGTCCCGGAATTTCAGGCTAACCCGCAACCCGACGCGGGTGACCGGTCGCGAAATCTTTGGCGTGTAGATCGCAATATCATCAAGCGCTTCCCCCAGTGCCACCCAGGATCTTTCGTATAGCCTCATCATTTGACATGAGCGGTTTGCGATCAAGAAGCAGGTGATGTTGTAAAAACATCCTTGATGATCCCAATCGCGCCCATCAATCTTTTTCCGCGCAACTTGCCCTCAACCTGGCGCGCCGAGTCGGGTTGAGTCTCCATGCCATCTCCCGCATGAGCCGAAGACGGCGAAGGCGGCGCACTGATTGCCGGAACGCCTCGGCGCGGCAGGATCGATCGGCGCGCCGCTCCGGCAACCTCGGCCCCGCTGCCCGCATCGGTCAACTATGCCGCACCGCTGCAACTCACATCGCAGAGTTTGATTCGGGAGAGGTATGGGGTTGGGAAGTACGAAACGGAGTGGCATCATGATGCCTAAGATAGCGATTGGTGTGGCGGCGGCGGCCATGGCTGTGGGCTCGGCGCTTGGTGCGTCGGCCGATTACGGCAGTGGAAGCGTGGGCCATTATAAGAGCGGCATCGTCGGCAAGAGATCCGAGGGTGGAAAGCACGCCAACTGGGTGCCGGTGCACCGCGTCACCAAGTGGGTGCCGAAGACCTTTACGAAGATGACCTTGACGAGGATGGAGCCGAGGACCTTCACCAGGGTGGAGCCGAGGACCTTCACCAGGATGGAGCCGAGGACCTTCACCAGGATGGAGCCGCGGACCGTCTCCAAGTGGGAGCGCTTCACGAAGTTGGAGCCGAGGACCTTCACCAGGATGGAGCCGCGGACCGTCTCCAGGATGGAGCCGCGGACCTTCACGAAGATGGTACCGCGGACCTTTACCAAGATGGAGCCGCGGACCTACACGAAGATGGAGCCGAGGACCTTCACGAAGATGGTACCGCGGACCTTTACGAAGATGGAGCCGCAGACCTACACGAAGATGGAGCCGAGGACCGTCAGTAAATTGCAGCACTTCACCAAGCTGGAGCCGCGGACCTTAACCAGGCTGGAGCCGCGGACCTTCACCAAGTTGGAGCCGAGGAGCTTCACCACGTGGAGGCCGAAGACCCTAACGAAGTACGAACCGGTCGGGCAGTACGGTAGGCGCTAACAGCAGCACCACCAACGATTAGTCGCTCACACCACAGGAAGAAAAAACATCGCACAGCGCCGCGGCACTCACTCCATCTGTCCACCGTCTCCGGTCTTGGCCATGGAGCCGGCTGGCCAGACAGAAGCCGCGGCGCTGTCGGCGGCGCGCGACGTCCTCGACCGCGGCCCCTTGCCCGCTTCCTCGAATGAATTAAATTCGGCGGACCTTGGATAGCTGGCGTGGTGACGCCATCGAGCGGCACAGCGCCTAAGCGCCACAATAATAAGAGACAATCAGCGAACAGACGGACGAAATGACCCGCTCCGCTTGCACTCAGTGCGGACGGCAAACCGCTAACCTTTGATTTTACTGAGGTCATACCGCTGCCATCATTCTCGTTCTCTCGGTGACGCTTGCATCGACCGCAACGTGCACAATGCATGGGCGTATTCATCCCGGGCTGCATCTTGCATCAGGAAACTTTGGAATAAACTTCCGCGTCAGCCTTCCATTTTAGCATTCCAATTTAGTGCCGATTTGATATTTGTCTCCGTCCGGGGAACACGCAACGTCCAAATACCCAGGAAAACCCGGCCACATAACCTTCCACCCGTAGTCGCTTGGGACGATCTCACCAAGGGTGCATATTGCATGGGCATATTCATCTCATGCTGCATCTTGCATCAGGAAGCTTTGGAACAAATTTCGCTTCAGTCTGCCAATTTAGCATTTCAATTTAGCGCCGATTTGATATTTGTCTCCGGCCGCGGAACACGCAGCGCCAAAATACCAAGGCAAACCCGGTCGCATAACCTTCCACCCGCAGGGGGGGCGATCTCACCAAGGGTGCATATTGCATCGGCGTATTCATACAGTGCTGCATCTTGCTTAGGAACGCTTTAGAACAAAATTCCGCGTCAGTCTTCCAATTTAGCATTCCAATTTAGCGCCGATTTGATATCTGTCTGCGGCCGGGGAACACGCAGCGT
>JASHRR010001491.1 GCA_030037185.1 Xanthobacteraceae bacterium
CTCCCAAAATCATCACCCCCCGCCCGACCACGCTTCGCAGCCGAAACGCCGGACGCACTGGCTGCGAGCTCGAGGAGATGCTAGCCAAATTAAGAGCAGCAGCCAGCACACGCATTGGCGCATCGTTACGATGCGCCAGCCTCCAGATACAGCTCGCCGCCCCGCATTAAGCGCCGGGCGACGTCGGATGTCTGCAACGCCGCGCGTTCGGTCGGTGAATGCGCCGCGAGATAGCGGGCGACGGCAATGAGGATGTGCCGGCCCTCGTCAGTGTTGCCCCAGACGGTGAACTGCCGGACCCCCGCCTCCAGCATCTGGTAGGCATGGAAGCCTGCATCTTCGCGCAGCACCGCATGCGCGAGTGTGGCAATCAGCGCCTGCGGCGAATGACCAAGCGCGAGATGCCGTGCCACCAGTCTCGCCGCGAGATCAATCTGTTGCTGACGGTCAAGCGCGTCGAGCAAGCTGACGCGGATCGTCTTGGCGTCGGTGGGCAGGTCATCGAGCTCACCGCCGTGCTCGCCCGGAAGGCGGGCCGGTGGCACATTGAGATAGCGCGTAAGGTAGAGCGCCATCGCTCCGTGCAGGACGCCGCGCGCCGCCGTCGAGTAACGGTCGGCGTCGGCGGTGCCGATCCGCTCGAGCATCCGGTCGAGCGCGTTGGCGTAAGTGAAGACATGGTGCGCTGTCTCCCAGTCGGAGTGCTCGTTGGCGTTGCCGAACCGCGCAACCCGAAGCGCCGCCCCGTAAGCCAAGGATCGGCCAAGGTCCGCAGGGGCAGCGCCTGCGCGGATTGCCACCTTGAGCGCATCAACAATCCGGGCCGGATCATCAGCGAGAAGCTCGCGAGCCAGCGCCGCGTGATCCGACCAGCCGTGACCGCGGCGAGCGGCAGCAAACAATGCCGGCAGCTGGCCGGATGCATGGTCACACAGCGCAACAAGATCAACAGGTTGGCGCCAGGCGGTCGATTCCTCGGCGCCGCGGGCCGCGACCATCTGGCCGACCAAAGCCGGCAGGACGGCCGCCGCGTGCTGCCACCCGATCAGGTCGAGGCATTCGAATCCCTTGTTGATAAAATCGAGCGAATGTCCAGTGTCGGCAAACGCCCGCTCGGTCTCCGCCGCGAGGAGCGCATCGGCGAGCATAGCCGGCGAGAAATCGGCCGCAATCGCCGTCAGCAGGGTACGCTCGGCCGCCTCGCGATGGCGCACACTCGTCCAACGCCGCAGCCAGCGCTTGAGCACGGCCGGCTCCGGCCGGCCTCCAAGCGGCGCCCGCTCCCGCCGCGGCGCCTCGCCGTCGCAGTCCGCCGCCACGCGGCGCGCACCGTGGAAAAGCGCAAGATAAGCGTCCTCATCTGAAGCAAACGGTAGGAGATTGGCGAGCGCCGTCAGGATCGTAAGACCCGCACTCCAGCCGTCGCGGTTTTGCACTCCAAACAGTGCCGCCTGCCGCACAATGTCAGTATGCGATATGTCGGCCGCCAATTGACCATATACCGCCTTGGCAATGACGAGCCCGATGTCGTGCGCGAGGCCGTCCGCGAGCCGCCGATGCCAGTGCGCGGCCGGATCGGCATGACGGAACGTGGTCTTCACCCAGACGTCGCCGTTGCGTATCTCGACCGGGCAGATCGGTACGTCGTCCGCCCACAGGTCGAACGTGCAGCCGCTTTCGAGATCGAAACGGGCATGGTGCCAATGACAGGTCAAGATGCCATCTTCGACGCTGCCGCGTTCGAGCGGGAAGCCCATGTGCGGGCACCGATTGTCGAGCGCGAAGACGCGCCCACGATCGTAGACGAGGAGGATCGGACGATGGCCGCCGTGCACAACAAGCCGCCCCTTAGCCTTCAGCTCTTCGAGGCTCCCCGCAAACGCAAATTCCTGTTTAGGCGAATCCATAAGCATACCTCCTGCCCTCGACGGAGCCGCTGCAGGTATTCCGATCAACATGAACATAGGCATCCTCATTTGATGGGGATGCACCCGGCCTGAATAGTGCTCTCGCGCAGACGCTGAATTCACCCCACCTTTCGCGTTTGCGGCGGCTCCGCATCGATTCCAACCTCCCCCACGGGAAGAGGGCAGCATCATCATCGGCCTTTCCTAAATCCCGTCGCCCTTGACGGCGGCGCAATTCCAATCGTGGCGGGCGCTGCGGCCGTGATCCTGACGCGCATGCATCATCAAGTTGCCAGGCTATACTGGCGGTTTCATCGATGCACGCAGGAGAGCATCCCCCAGACCGTGGCGCGGTTCATCCCGAAGACCCATCGACACGGCGCCACAGGCAGCGGGTCGCCGAGGGAACAGCGCAACGGGCCGCGTCATCTCGGCGCAGTCAACGGAGCAGTCCCGGTGGAGTCGTTTTCAACAGGATACCATAGCCCTTAATTGATCGGACACATCGAAGCGGCGCTGATCGAAGGCAGTGCCGCGGTCGGTTGCACTGCTGGAACGCCCAGATCTTGTCCCGGGGCCGCGACGATACCGAGCGGCATCGAGGGGCAGCAGATCTCGGAGGGAACATCTTGGATCGCCCGGAAATGCAGAGCCGATGCCAGCCATGGCCACCACACCGATACCGCAGGCGCCGAAAATAGTTCGCGTAGTTCTTGTTGAGATCGGCCCCGAACGGGTGACACCGAGAAATCTTATTGATCTCGCACGTCGACGTGGTTTTGCGATCATGTCGGTATTGGTCTCGCCCGGATCACAACCGTGCGCCTTCGGTACTGGCCGTGCCGCAGCGCGGCGGTGCAAGACAGGCGATGTCCTTTTAGTGATTGGCGTGGCTGTTTCGCATTGCCTGCCGGCTGCCCTCGGTCAGAAAGACGGGCACAACGCGATCAGGGGCACTAAGCTGATCATTTCCACGACAGACAAGTTATTCACCGTTCGCCTGATGCAACCGATGAGACCAACGCTAGTTCGCGGCGGCGTCGGCAAGTGTGGAGAGCAACTAAACAGCAGGCGCGGCAGCGCCATAGAGAGCCGCGCCTGCCGCTTTGCGTCAGGAACGGCACCCGAGCATTCCGTTGCGCCGTGCAAGCTTTACCATCTGATCCTCGCCCGGTCCCAAAACTATTCATTCGGCTCAGAGCGCTGGCTCGGCGATTCTCGTTTACTTACGTATTTCTTCTCCATCGCGGCGATGAAGCCTTCTGCCCGCAATCCGTCGACCAGGGTCATATCGATGTAGTCATCGAGATTGCGGCTGGCACCAGGCGGCGCCACCGTGGCGAGAATGTTTTCCGCGCCAGCGCGGTCAATTTCCGCGTTGGGAGGCGTTTCAGCTCTGAAGTTGGCGTAGCTCGCATCGATGATTTTCGGATCGCTGAGCTTGAGCTCTCTCGCCAACACCTCCTTCGCTCGCTTGTCGTCGGCTAGGGCAAGATAATTGCCTTCAATCGTTGCCTTCAAGAAGCGCACCAGCGTGTCGCGATGATCGCTGAGGTAGCCGCGGTCGACGGTCAGACCGCTGTACAACCACGCAATCCGTTCGGCATAAAAATCGAAAATCGGTTGCAGGCCAAGCGCAAGCGCCTCGCTGCGCTGGGGCTCCCCGAGTACCGTCGCTCGGACCTGGCCGGCGCGCAGTGCAGGAAGCCGGTCGACGCCAATCTCCTTGACGGTAACGTCCTGGCGTGTGAGGCCGAGTCTCCTCAGCGCCAGTGTGGTTGTCGAATCGCTTTCAGAGCCCGCGCTGCTGATGCCGATGACGCCCCCCTTCAGGTCCGCCGCAGTCTTAACGTGTGGCGCGGTGAACATGGTCGAGCGGATGACGTTGCTAAGCGACCCGATACATCTGAGGTCGCCGCGCCCCGACGTGTTGGCACGCACCACCGAAGACATGCCGAGATGCATCAGATGGATGCGACCAGCCTTGAGCGCGGGGCCGGATTCGCTGCCTCCGACCATATGGACAACTTCAAGCTGCAATCCCTGAGCTTGATAGAATCCTGCTACCTCTGCCATCCAGATGGCGAGGAAGGTATTGGCTGGAGCTGCCTCGCCAACCCTGAAGGGCGTGAGCTCCGCGGCAATAGCAGCAGAGCCCGGACCAAAGAGGTAAAGCGAGATGACAATGCCAGCCGCCTTCCCAATGAATGCATGTCTCTTCATTGCTGCGACCCGCCAGTGATGCCCGAATGAGCTGGGGCGCCGCCCCGCCCCGGGTACGCGAGGATGGCGCCGAGGCGCATTATCTTGCGCCGGTCGTCTGAGGCAAGCCGTTCCTTCGGCCCCTCGCCCGCCAATTCCGGTTTTTGCGGCTCGGTCTCGGCTCGGGGCATTGCCGGGGGGTCAAGAGAATGGCCGCCTCGAGCTCACCGACAATCCCGGCTCTGTGTCCGGAGTGTGCTTTGCTGCTCCGCGTTCCCCTTGGTCTCCGGCCTTCGCTCTACCGACTCCGCCGCCGGTCGCCCAGCCTTGTTCGTCGGCTTCATCGCTCTATGCCAGAGCAGACTTCTCCCGGTCGTGCATCGGCGGCTACGGCTCCTCGCCTTCCCGCCGCACGCCTCTCGCTCCGAAGAGCGTATGACCGACCAGGGGATCGCCCGGTTCCCGTGCAAGGGGCGTCCGTACATACAGGGTCTCCGACCACGCCGGATCGAGCGGATGCTCGCACCATCGCATCCGACCGTTTCGCCTCCCGTTTATGGATATGGAACAACATCAGCATCCGGAAGGACTTATCTTTATCGCGGTAGGAATGGCCATTGCTGACCACCCCCCGCACAGATCCGAGCGTGCGCTGCTAACGCACTCGGCTCCCACCTCGAGTGATTGACGATGAACCGATGGTTTGGCCACGGGTGCAGAACGCGCGGTGACGGTAGGAATCGCTCGATAAGTCGGCCCATCCGTTCCCACGTCAGCCGGTGCCGCTGGCTGCGTCGCCGCAGACTTCGGAACCAGACTATGCTGGTGTGATAGCGGAAGGCCGACAGCAGGTAAGTGTTGGTTGGCACCGCGAAGTAGGCGAAATGGCCCTTCATCATGGCTCCAAGCCACCGTCCCTGCTCGTCGATCGGCGTATGCCTGTGCCGTCGCAGCGTCTCCTTGATCTCCCGGAGCTTGGCTTTCATTCGCTTTCTCTGTGTCTTGCGCCCGACCGACGCCGTCCTTCCTGGTTGCG
>JASHRR010000168.1 GCA_030037185.1 Xanthobacteraceae bacterium
GCGCTGCCGGCAGCCTTAGGCGTGCTCGCGGAGGCGGTAGTGTTCTTCCTCCCGGCTTGGGCCTTGACGCTACCTATCGGGCGGCAAATGCTGGCCTGGGCGCTGTTCGCCTTCATCTCGGTCTTTGCGCTGACGAACAGCTTGCGCATGGCCAGCATCATTGCGGCAGATCAGGCGACGGCCAGAGCCGATCGGCAAACCGAAGGCGTCAGGATGGCCGACCAAGCGCTTGATCTAGCCCGCGCCAAGCGGGACGAAGCCTGCGGCCGGGGCCTCGGCAAGACTGTCGCCTGCAAGACCCGTCAGGCCGAGGTCACTAAACCTGAGTCCGCCGATTTCGCCATGCTGGTGACCTGGGTGAGCCGCGGCGCCATCCAGCCCAGCGAGCATGACTTCTCTGCCTTGTGGCTGCTGTTCAGAACGTTCCTGCCTCAGGTCGGTGGGCTTGTGCTGATGCTGGCTCGCCGGCGACCGTAGGACCTACGTGCGACAGCACCGTCAACGCCCACGTCGAACGTAGTTCCGCTGCATCCGGTCGGGCTATTTAGCGAGTAGCGCCTGCGGGCCAAGCCACGGCAGCTCCCGAGCCCCGCGACGAGCTCCCGACTGTTTATTCGATCACTTCGTCGGCGCGGACGAGCAGCGCAGGCGGCACCTCAAGGCCGAGCGCCTTCGCGGTCTTGAGGATTGATCATCAGGCGGAATTTGGTCGGATATTGCACCGGCAGGTCGCTAACCTTGGCACCGCGCAGCAGGCGGTCGACGTAAATGGCTACGCCACGGTAAAGTTCGCGGAGGTCGGGACTGTAGCTCATTAGCCCTTCGGGGAGAGGGAGCCCATAGACCGACGGGAGGCGGTATTGTGCGGCCAACCGAGTCAATTCCCGCCCCGCGATGGCGAATACGCTTGGAGTAGAAAGCAGGCCTCCGTTCGGCTCGGCCGCGAACGCTCCAATCGCCGTTATCATACCGTCCACATCGCTGACCGGAATCGTAACGACTTGCAGCCCGAGTGATTCCGCGGCCGTCTCGACCGAATGCAGGTAGTTCGCGCCCCCCGCGGCCATGTACAGGATACGCGTGATGTTCGGGGCAACCTCTTTGAGTAATTCCAGCCACTTGCCGCCCAGCGAGTCGAACGCGTTCGCGAACCCGGTGGCGTTACCCTCCGCATGCGCAGGATTCCTCACCGTCCCGTTTTCGACGGGGTCGCCGTTTCCCATGAATACGATTGGAATCGTCTTAGTCTGTTGTTGCACGGTGCGGAATCCACCGTATACAACGTGACAATCACATCGGGCGCGAGCTGCACCAAATCAGCCGCGAAAACGCGTGTTTGAGTGGCGTCTCCGGACCCAAAACGGAAATCTAGCCGCAGATTACGCCCTTCGCTCCAGCCGAGCTGCTCCAGAACATCGCGCAAAACCGACAAAGGCCGTCTGCCGTCCGGTGTGTCCGAGCCATAGGTCAGCACGCCGACGCGCCGCATCCGCTCGCTCTGCTGCGCTCGCGCCGCCAGTGGCCAGGCCGCCGCGCTGATGCCTGCAATGAATTCGCGCCGCCTCATCTGCAATCCTCAAGTTTCAAAATTGGCGCCGTAACAAGCGATTAACAATAACTTATATTAGCACGCTAAGTCTACGCGACATCACGCTAATGATATCTCCCCGGGGGATGCGTGGGAAGGGCATTGGGTTGGCTGATCGGCCGGTGGTGCCTGCGGTGCCTCGCCCTCACGATCCCATGGACCGGTTGGCGAGCTATGTCGGAGTCATAGGAGTTACTGGCAGAGTCGCATCGCCCTTGACCTTGAGAACGCGGCACAGCGCCTCTCGAATCAAACGTGATCATCGACCAGCAGTATTTTCACCCGCCGGATCTCCGCCCATCGACCAATACTTCATTCCCAGGACCGAAGCATCGCCCGCTTGCTGTTGGGCCAAACCGCAAAAAGCCACTGGGACACAGGCACGTTTGCGTTACGCGGCAGCCTTTCCGCGGTCTCGGAGACGATACGTCGGGCTGATTTACCCGAACCCTGTCACGCCAGCATGATGCCAGCATACACCAGGACGGTGGAGCAACAAACTTACGAAACTCACGCAGGAGGTATCACATGTTCACCAAGGCTACGTTCGCACTGGCTTTCACGCTCGCCACCACTTCAGGCGCATTGGTCGGACCGGCCTCGGCGGAGGGTTGGCAGTACTACGGCAACGCTACCGCGGGCGCGCCGGACTTTGCGCGTCACGATGTGTACGGCGCGCGCGGCGCGTATGTCGGTACCGATCCGGACGCCCACGTCCGCTTCGAGCTGCGGCGGGACTCCGATCGCGGTTACTAGGCGAGAAGGAAAAGCGGCCAGCCCGCGGGCTGACCGCTTTCCGGAACTCTAAGCTTCGACGGCTGGACCCGCGTGGAGGCGAACAATGTCCGGAAACCGAGAATCCTCAGAGCTGACACGCTCGGGAGATACAGAGGGCGAGTGGGTAGACTTTCCAACCAGCTCAGACCCCGACCCATGGGCTGCCGTCTTGAGGAAAGCAGATTGGGACGCCAAGGGCGCCGTGATGACATCCCTCGCCGTAGCTCTACGCGGTTTGCTCGTTATAACTATCGCAGTGGCAATAGTCGCCTTCCTGCTGCTTACTAACTCACACGTATGAACGCGCAGAACGTGCGAGAAACGAGGAATGCTTGGGTATGAGGCCAGGCACTCGCCGGCGGCGACAAGATCGCGAAAGCACGCCGCCAGAGTTCAGAGTCTCGTGCCTCGGCGTTCAGCTCGTCGATTTCGTCCAGAACTTGGCACAGCAGGTTTCGCTCTGGCACAGCCAGAACGCGCGGCAATGGCGCGGTAAATATACCGGCGAGCCGCGCGGGGCCGGACTCGACCAGATCGGGTCCGGCCGGTCACATTGATAACTTCAATAAGTGTGATCTACCTCACACTGAAATGCGCCTAATGTCGTTAAGCTGAGTGCCTCTCCGAGAGCACGGCCCCAGTCTCCCGTCCCGATTGGCGCGAGAGGCGCGGGGCCTCCGCCGACTTCGCGATCTGTGATCGTGCCGTTCATGTGGTCGGAGTTTGACACGCCAAACGTTATATTTATGTGAATACTGCGGGAAGATTCGAATGTTACCACCGATTGAGTTCTTCATGGGCATGCTCGCCGGCGGCATTCTCGGGTATCTCATTGCGATCTTCGTCAGCGGCAGCAGCGAAGAGGCCACATCCGGCAGCGCTTCGAAGGCTAGCCGGAAGAAGGACTGATATGATCCATCCGCTGCTGGGCGTACCCTGCAAGCTGGCAGCCATGCGGCTCCGGCGTACGCTGCGGCAGGCCGGAACATTGCTGGTCTATGCGGCCGCGTTTGCGGTCATCATCCTTTATGGCACGCACCTCGCGTCGCCCTGGTTGCAGGCAGCGGCACATTGAGCGAAATTGCGGCTAAGTGAAGGGAGCCGCGTTCTAGGGAGCTATTTCCAATATGCTTTACCTTGACGATCCCCACTTGCGTCCCGACGAGATCCTACCCCCAACCCGCCGGCAACAGAGCCCCGGCGAGCACGCTTTCTTCCGGAAACTGCGCACCCGCATGCTCAAGCGTGCCCTGTGGAAGATCGGCGCGGTGCCCGTCCATGCCGGCGTGATCGCGGTGATCGCCGTCTATGGCGCCCAGCTCACCTCGCCCTGGTCTGGTCCCCCGGTCAATGTTGCGGCCGTTCCGCAAGCTACAACTGATAGACTATCTGCTGAATTTTTGCTCCTACAGGAAGCTAAGGCTCCCTTGTTTAAGGCTACGGAAAGCACGGTCGAGAGCCCCATCGAGAGTAGGGTTCAGACCGCACCATTCCAGCCGACGGTGCCTTCAGACATAAAGCCGACAGAGAACGGCGTTGAGGCGGGATCGCCACCACAAAAGGAAGCGCTATCGCTTACGCCGAGCCAGGATGCTTCTACTTGCTTTCCCTCAGCTTCGGCTGTGCGGCGGAACTACCCGGAAGAACGGCCGTCATGGACGTTGAGAGCGGCTGGCCATGAGGGTACCAGATGTTGGTACCCGAAAAAGCAAACTGCCCCCGATACACGAAGGAAGGAGACGCTCCAAATAGCAGAACTCGAGGTCTTGGGGTAAGGTGAAGGGCGACCTTCCCGTCGCCCGCCTGTTTTCAGGGTGACCGCCGGCTGCTCGTCCGCAACCGTTCCCCACCGAAGCGCTCGGCAAACGCCTCCGCGTCTTCCGCCTCTGCAAAGCAGAACACCACAACGTCGCTGTGGTCGCGCCGCATGGAGTACGTGAGCGGCGTCGCCGATAGGACACCGGCAGCGCAAAATATGACTTCACGGTTCAAGCGGTCCCGCACCTTTTCGGCCGGAAGCGCTATGTGAAGCGGGAACTGCGGAGTTGTCTGGAGCCGACGCCATTTCCGCTTGAGATCGCCGCGGGTGATTTCGCCTTTGCGGCCCGTCATCGCCGTATCGCCATCAGCTTCATGGCCAGCACCTTAAAACCCCTTGCGCTGGCCTCCACAAATCGTGACACGAGACGACGGCGGTTGAATACTGTCAGATGGTGAAGAGTGTTTAAGCCTCGCCCGTAACGGGAATCACAAAGGCCCGCCGGTCTCGGACTACGTTATCCACGCGCTCGCGGACGGTACAGTAAGGGGCGAAATTCGCTCTTTCTGCCCACGCTGTGTGAGGTAGCTCACAGAAGAAATCCGGTTCCTGTTGTTATTCTCTGCCGCAGACAGCGGCCCCGACCTTGCCCTCCATCCAGGCTGGTCGGGCCGCATCTCCGCTCCTGGCACGAGGTTTTCGAACTTATCAATTTTGTCGGCTGGCTGCGCGAAGGTCTGGCTCTGCTTTGGCGGGGCCTTTTTCTTTGTCGGTAAGCAAGCAAGCAGGCAGGCAGGCAAAGCAGCGGCTTATGCGCGACGCCGTCATCGCCGGGCGCCGCCCGGTATTCTGTCGGCCCGTTCGATCCAATTCGGCACTGCCGTTGCACCAAGTTTGCCGCAGCGGCTGCAGCGCATGCGCGGGCCGAAGGATGCCACCGTGAGGTCATCAGGCCAGTCGTCCATTCGACCGCGCGCTCGTGGCCGCAGTTCCGGCAAGTCACGAACAAGCGGACGCCTTGGCCAGCGCTCACCCCTGCCATTCGCGTTCCGGCTCGAGCTTGAAATCCGCGGTGACCGCTTCGAAACGCTGAGTGGTTTGGGAACACTGCGTTTTATTCATCACTCCGCTGCAAATACCTACCCGCATGGTTCTCCACGTTTACAACGGTTAAGATCCTAGGAGAACGCGATGTTGAAAGGAGTAGTTGGGCTGGTGACGGTCCTCTTCCTCGCTTGCTCTGCATCTGCGCAGCAGGCTTCCCATGAAGGCCATGCAGGGCTGACGCCGTCCGACGTGAATGCTTTGATCGATGCGCGAATTGGCCTCGTCAAAGCCGCGTTGCAACTGACACCGGACCAGGCGAGACATTGGCAGCCATTAGAGCAGGCTATGCGTGACAGAGCCGCGGCTCGGGTCCATCGGATTGCCAGGCTTAAGGCACTCGCGGAACAGGCCGGTCAGCGTGAGTTTAATCCGGTCGAGCTCATGCGCGGACGAGCCGAGAACTTGAGTGAACGAGGGGCCAGCCTCAAAAAAGTAGCCGATGCATGGCAACCGATCTATCAGACTCTCAATCCCGACCAGAAGGAGCGGCTGCGTCTCCTCGCGATGAACGTCGTTCGAGAAATCAGAGAAGCCGCGCGGGATCGTCGAATGGAGATGATGGAACTCGAAGAGGATGAAGCGGATTAGAAGCTACAACGCCCCTCCCCAAGAAATCGACGGGCCCGTGAGGCCCGTCAGACCACTCAATTTCGCTGCGTTTCAAAGCCGCGACTCGTCAGTCGAAGTCTCCGTCCGCGTCATCGTCGATTCCACTTCTCACTGCGCTCCCGCTGCACCGCGATGCTGGCCGGATTGCGGACCTTGATCTAGACGCAGCACGGGCCGGATTGGTAGGCGCCATCGACCTTCTTCGAAACGATACCCTCGGCGCCAAGCTGGCACGCATGGGCGAACACGGTCAGCCCATCTTCGGCGATGTGTTCGTTCAGCAGGATGCCTGCCTTGGTGTTGCGCAGCAGTCCAGCGCAGCCTTCCTGTCCAGGAATGGGAGATTGCGCAGATCCTCGCCATCATGTTCGATCAAGTCGAAGGCGTAGAGGGTCGCGGTTCGAGCGGCCTCACGGCGGGACAACTCCTCGAACCGTGACAGGCCGTCGGGTCCCAGCACAACCGCCTCGCCGTCAATCGTGAAGCTCGTGGCCTTGATCAGCTCGGCGGCCGCGGCGATGGCCGCTAGTCGCACAGTCCAGTCATTGGCGTTGCGGCTGTAAAGCCGCACTATGGGGCCGTCCCGGCGCACGATAAGCCGATAGCCGTTGTGCTTGATTTCGTGAACCCAGTCGGCGCCGACCGGCGGTTTTGAAGCTCTAACCGGTTGTGCGGGGACGACGAAGCCGGCCGGAAGAGGATTGATTTTCATTGCCGGGAGAAGATAGGCCGACGCGGCGGCGGCAACAACGAACTTAGCGTGGTCGTCAACCTCGGCCTGCAACTCCTGCCGCCTACGGACCCGCACCTTTCGTTCTACGATCTACGGCAGGTTGCCGCGACGAGGTGGCGGCGACCGTGGCTGGATGATCCGCCCCCACGCAGCGCCCATCAATTGGAATCACTCCTCGTCTTCAATCGGAACAGGTGGTCGCCATCACCCGGTGCGCCCACAGCGCCTACGTACCAGCGCTCAGACGTGAAAGCCGGATTGATCGGGCTTCGGCGGCTTGAACTAATCCGGGCGCTGCATCGAAGCGCCGTCCGAGCGATCCCTGAACGAGTCACACTACATATTCGATCCCGTCGGGCAGATCAGCCCGGTCCAAAGACGCATCAGCTCGGCCTGGCGCGTGACCCCAGTCTTCGAGAAGATGTGCTCAAGGTGGGTTTTCGCCGTCGGCCTGGTGATGCCGAGCGTTGCGGCGGTCTCGATCAGCGTGCGCCCGGCGAACAGGCTGGCGAGCACCTTGGTTTCGGCCGGCGTCAGACCAAACGCGGCGGCCACGGCGTCAGCACCATCTTGCGCATCTGGTGTCGCACCGATGAACACCGCCGCAACGGCTGCGGGTTGCAGCCGCGTACGGAAATCGCTCCCTGTGAGCGGCAGGACGTGAGCGAAGACGGGCGGCACGTCGGGCTCGGTGAGGCGGATCGCCAGCCCCGTCTTGCCAATGCCGGCCTCGTTCCCGGCCGCAAGGGTAAGGGCGGAGCCCAGCTCGGAGGCGGCTGATGGAGCTGTCGCTTGCAAGACGCCCTGACGGCTTTGAATGGGGCCGCCCTTGTCCAGCATATGCT
>JASHRR010001492.1 GCA_030037185.1 Xanthobacteraceae bacterium
GGTCCCCCTCTGATGGACATACTGCACGTGACACGGCAAGGTGGTGCGCTTGCTCCCATCGGACCCCGCGCTTCCCGTTAGTTAACTCTGCTGTCGGAGCGACGAACCGCATTTTTCGGGATGGAGTAAACGCGAGGAGGAAGAAATGTTGACATTCAAGTCGAGATCAAGATGTCTCGTCATCGTTACTGGCCTCGTCGGCGCGGTGGTCACCGCCGCAGCGGCGCAACAGCGGGCATCTCCGCCCGATTTCTCCTCGCACCAGGTTGGTTGGCTGCCAATTGGCGGTGACTTCATTGAGGTGCCGGGCGAAGGGCCCGGTCTCGTGCGCAACGATCCGGCCCACCCCTACATTCCCAATGGCACGGGAGCTCAGCCCACGTACCGGATCGCCGATCTCAGCAATCCGAACCTCAGGCCCTGGGTGAAGGAGCGGATGAAGAAAGACAATGACGAAGTGCTGGCCGGGAAGATCGGCTACACGGCGCGCTCAAGTTGCAGGCCTGCGGGCGTGCCCACCTTTATGACCTACAGTCGTTTCGAGCCGATCTATTTCCTGCAAACGCCCGCGCAGGTGACGATGGTTTTTTCCGGCGATTCGCAGGTACGGCGCGTCTACATCGACATGCGCCATTCGGCGAACCCAAAGCCGTCCTGGTACGGCGAGTCGGTCGGCCACTATGAGGGCGACACGCTCGTGATCGACACCATCGGACTGAACGACAAGACCTTCGTCGACAACTACCGCACCCCGCACGGCGAAAAGCTGCACGTCACCGAGCGCTGGAAGTTGATTGAAGACGGGAACATGCTGGAAGTGAACATCAAGGTAGAGGATCCGGACACATACTATGAACCATGGTCAGCGATCCAGCGCTTTCGGCGCGTGCAGCGACAGATGCGGGAAGAAGTCTGCGCCGAGAACAACCAGCATTTATTCGACTACGGCATCCCAGTGGCAAACAAGCCGGATTTTTGAGCGTAGCGGCTGCGGCAGGCCATCCGATCGTGGCGCCAGACGCCAACAGTGAATGACCGCTCCGCGAGGCGATGCGCTGGCTCACCCGATGCCGCGCGGAGAAGTCGAACAGCCCGGGTGATTTTGCGCGTGGGGCGCGCGGTCGGGCGCTAGCTTTGGGCCTTGCCGGACCGGCTGCTCCTACGGGAGGGCGGCGCCTTCTTTCGCTCCCTGATCGGCTCGATATCCGGCGGCATCGCCGCTTCCAACCATTTGAGCCGTGGCAGAGACGGCTTCGGCCCCGTTTTTCGTTCGAGCTCGCGCTCGCGGCCGAGCACAAAGCGTGCTGCATCCTCGAAAGTTATTCTTCGGCCCATAATCTCAGCCTCCAATTCGGAACTCCGCGACGACCCGTTCCCTTTCCGTCATCGGTTCGGGCCTTGGGTTGCAAGCCGCAACGAGGAGCGTCGCGAGAAGGACCAACAACACAATCACACGGGGGACTGCAACGCAAGAGTTCACGCGAACGGCAGGCAAGTGTCGGCGTGCGCGGATCCATTTGCAGATGACAACGGCAGACACAGCCGTCCAAACGGCAAGTGTGTTCGCCTAGCCGAGCTCGATGGCGCGCCCAGCGAGCGGCTTCGAGCGAACCCGCTTCGAGCTGCGGCGTCCCGACCTGATTGGACAAGAGGCGGGTGGCGCTCTTGCGGCAGACATTCTGCCGATCAAGGAGGCTGCGCCGCTGCCTAAAGCGGCGGCGCAGAGGTCGTTTTGCGGTCTGCGGCCGAGAGGATTACGGCTCCGCGGTAATCTGGCGTGCCTTCAACCGCTTGATCGCCTCAATTGATGGCGAAACAGTAGAGCCTGCCGGCGCCGCCGGTGTTGATGAGCGCCTGCTTGGTGCACCCTTGGCTCATATGCGCGGAATTCCACGAGGTGTTCTGGCCGCCCGACCGGTCGGTGTGGCCGAGCATGGCGCGCGCGCGATCTGCAGGAATGTTCGCGTTCTGCTGCGGCAGGGTCATGCCGTCTGAGGTCCAGTTGTTGCAGGTGTGATCAATGCCATCGGTGAACGCCCGGCCTTGGGAGTCCGAACCGGTCATGGCATCGTGCTGGTTGCCGCCCGGAGGAGACCCTACCCCTGGAATTTCGTTGCCCTTGACGTCGAGGGCGGTTGCGCGCTGGACGTTGTTGCGGTCGCGTTGCTGGTCGCCATGCAGATCGGCGACGTTGCTGGCGATCAGCTGGCCCTTGACGTTGTACCAGGGTCCGGTGCCGATGCGATCGCGCGCATTGATGCGCGGCTGGGTGCCCCGCTGTTCCTGGCTGAGATACGCGTGCCAAGTCCGCGTGGCGGCCTGGCCGCCCAACGACTGGGCCTGGCTTTGGCAAAGCTGGTCGGCGCCCGCAAGCCCGCCGAGGTTGCCGGTGCCGGACGGGTTGTCGGCAACAAAGAAGGAAGCGACCTGGGGCTGCAGCTGCGCCGGCTGCTGGGCCTGTGCCAGCATGGCCGCCGACCCCAGAAGAGCGATGGCAACGGTGGTAACAACGATCGTTCGGGTCATTATGATCTCCTCCCTTCATAAGGGGTGAGATGCTACCACCACGAAATTGGTCCCTCAAGCCATCGTGAGCTTCAACAGGACTGAAAGACAAGATTTGGCAATTACCATCAGGCTTGTACGCAACCGGCGTGACAATCGAACAATTGAGAGTTGTTCTCGGCGCAGACTTCTTCACAGGCCGTCGGCCGTTGGACCTGCCGTGTCCGGCTGCATTTGAAGTGTCGCGGATTGACGGCGTGCAGCGCCGCGCCGCGCGATCGAGATCCTCAAGCCGCCGCCGCATGGGCGGCGTCGCACTTCGCGGCGAATTGCCGAATGCTCGCGATGATGTCGGGCTCGACGAGCAGCGGCGCATGGCCCTGATCGGGGACCACCAGCACTTCCATCGCGGGGTGGCGGGCCTTCATTGCGTCGACCGTCTCCGAACTCAGGATGTCGGAGTTGGTGCCGCGAATGACCATCACCGGCACGCGGGCGAGCGCCTCGAATTGCGGCCACATGGCCCCGATCGGCCGCTCGGCGTTTATGCCGGCAAGATTGTGCGCTAGCGCTGGGTCATAGGTCGGGATCAGGCGGCCGTTTTTCTCCCGCCACCCGCGTCTTGCTGCGGCCAGCCAGTCGGCAGCTCCGAGATTGGGGAACTGCCCGTCCGCTACCCGGCGCAGGATGTCGGCGCCTTCCTCGAAGCTGTGCGGCTCCGCGAGCTTGCCGACGAAGCCTTTGATGCGCATCAGCCCCCGTGCCTCGATGACCGGGCCGATGTCGTTGAGCACCGCACCGGCGAGGGCCGCCGGACGGTGGGCCGCGAGCGCCATGGCGAGGAGGCCGCCACGCGACGTGCCGATGATGATGGCCGGTGCGACGCCGAGGGCAACGATGACGGCGATCACATCAGCAAGTTCAACCGGGATCGCGTAATTGTTCGGATTGCGGTCGTACTCCGATAATCCGCGGCCGCGATAGTCGAGGGCAAGCACGCGCCGCGGCGTTGCCGCGTCGCTCGCGACCGCAGTGGCGAGGACCTCGAAGTCCTCAGCCGTGCGCGAGAGCCCCGGCAGGCACACGACCGGCAAGCGCTGAGAGCACCGGCCGCCATAGTCGCGCGCATGCAATCTGAGCCCGTCGGGCGCGGTGATGAACCGGCTGATGCCCGACGCCGTCATCAGTTCGTGACGGCGCCGCGGCGGAGATCGGCTTCGATCAACAGCTTTGCGCCGGCGCCGAACCGCGCCCGGTAGATCTGTATGTTCTCGATGATGCGTTGGACGTAGTTGCGGGTTTCGGCGAACGGAATGCGTTCGACCCAATCGACCGGATCGACATTGGCATCGCGCGGATCGCCGTAGCGCTCGACCCATTCCTTCACCCGGCCGCGCCCCGCATTGTAGCCCGCAAAGGCCAGGATGTAGGAGCCGCGATAGCCCGAGATCGTGTCATAAAGCTCGGCGGTGCCGATCTGCATGTTGTAGACGTCGTCATGGAGCAGGCGTTTGTGGTCGTAACCGACTTTGAATTTCTTGGCGATATAACGGCCGGCCTCCGGAGTGACCTGCATCAGGCCGATCGCGTTGGCGCTCGACACGTCGTGCGGATTAAATGCGCTTTCTTGGCGTGCGATGGCGTAGACGACCGACTTGTCAACTTCTGGCGCGATCGGTGCGTAGCGCGGCAGCCCGAACGTCGGGAAGGCGTAGCGGTCGAAGGCGTAGCCGCGCCCCAGCGCCGCCTTGCCGATCAGCAACACCGAGCGGGCATCCTCATGATGGGTAGCAAGCT
>JASHRR010001493.1 GCA_030037185.1 Xanthobacteraceae bacterium
AAAGTACCACCGACCAGCATGTCGCCTCAAAGCGACTCCTACAGCCCTTCAGAACCGGTGAGGACCAGGCGAGGATGCAGATGAAACCACGCAGCGCGGTTTACGCGCCGGCATGGCGTTCGATGGCAGTACTACGGACCCGATGCAACAGGCCGTCCGCGATGCGCTCATCTTAAAACGCGACGAAGATCGAACGGCGACAACGACGATGTTGGGTTAGCCTCACCCATCCCCCCGGTTCCACTGGACCCCTCGTGACCTACAGACCCGATGCAGCCTCTGCGGCCCCGGGTCTGCATTGATCCTAAACATCGTATAGTCAGGTCCCTTGGCGAGGGCTATGTCGAGAGGCTGGGGGCGCTGCTGGCGGTGGCGATGGACGACGATGACGGTTACTTCGGAGAAGGTGTCGCGGCGAGTTACGATAAGTCGTACTCGGGCATGTTCGAGCCGAGCGTCGTGGACGCGGTGGTCGAGGTTCTGGCGGGACTGGCCGGTGGCGGCCGAGCTCTCGAGCTGGGCATCGGGACCGGACGCATCGCACTGCCGCTGGCGCGCCGCGGAGTGGCGGTTCAGGGCATCGACCTCTCGCGGGCCATGGTTGCCCGGTTGCGCGCCAAGCCGGGAGGCGAGGCGATCGGCGTGACAATCGGCGACTTCGCGACGGCGAGCGCAGACGGGACGTTCACGGTCGCGTACTTGGTCTTCAACACTATCATGAATCTGACAACCCAGGCGGCGCAGGTGGCCTGCTTCCGCAATGTCGCAACTCACCTGGAACCCGGTGGGTGCTTCGTCATCGAGGTCGCGACCCCTGACCTGCGAAAGCTGCCGAGCGGGCAGAACGTGGTGCCGCTCCACGTGAGCCCGACGCTGTGGGCGTTCGATGTCTACGACATCGCCACACAGACGATGAGTTCGAACTACATCGCGGTCATCGATGGCAGCGGCGAGTACAGGTCGATCCCCTTCCGGTACGTGTGGCCAGCAGAACTCGATCTGATGGCGCAGCTCGCAGGGCTGCGACTGCGCGAGCGGTGGGAGGGGTGGACGCGGGAACCCTTCACGAGCGAGAGCCGCCAGCATGTCTCGATCTGGGAGAAGCCCACAAGCTAGTCGAATTTTACCACTCACCGAGCGCCGCTCGTCCTGTTCCCGCTGTCCGCCAGCTGAACTCTTCTGACTTGTGGGGCCGTTTGTCGCCAAAAATGACCCAGCTGGAATGCGATGACTTGATTGATCTGATTGCCTCCAGGGGCATCCAATAAAAAAGCCTCTCCAAGGAAAGGAGAGGCACACTATCTACCGTCCAGAAGGTAAATCAAATCAGGCTGTGGCCACGTGATACTCGGGATTTACAATCCGAAGGCGTCAATAATCTGCTGCGCGCATCCATCGGGGGTCGCCGCGCTCGCATCAATGGTGAGGTCGTAATCACCGCCAAAGTGAATGCGTTCAAATTGCCATCGCGCCAGACCAATTTCACGGTCGCCACGCTCGCGCTCCCGTTGTTCCAGCACATGCAAGGGCGCGACAACGGCCGCGGCCTTGAATGGTGCGCCGCGGGCAATATGCGGTAGTCGGATAACTCGTTATCCCAGAACACATCATCCACAACGAGGTCGTTCCCGGCATCGGCCATTGCGGCGACAGCACGCCGCATCCCTCGGAAAACCGGCTCAGCCAAGGCTCCGCTACGGACTGCCACGGCTGGCAACCCATTCTGCTCAATCTTCTCGAACAGCAGCCCGTCTGCGCTCCCGATTAGGCGCGCGGGCAGCATATCAACGAAGGCGTCGATCTGAATATGGAGGAGTGGGTCGCGCAGCCTTGGCCTGGACTGCCTTGGCGATGGAAGTCTTGCCGACACTCCCGACGCCGTTGAGCAGCACAACGACGCTGATCAGCCGACCCCTAGCATTTCCGCCCTCCACTCGGTCCCGAACGGGTTGTGATGCGCCATACGCCGAGCCCAACCAAGTTCGGCGGGTATTTCGCGGCGACACCCTTACAGTCGCTATAGACCAAATCCTTGATTTGCGTGTGGTGGTTATTCACATGCGGCAGGTTCGCGGAATAGTGCTTGGAGTAGGTCGCCGCTACGACCTGCCCGCAAGAGCGGTGTCCGTCCGTGATAAGCATAGACCCGCCAGCACTATTTGATAACAGGGGCGCTAGAAAGTATCAGCGGCCGCCAATCCTCGTTTCATGGTATGAGTGCGTTTCGTGACTCGGGCTGGTAGACCCATTCGCGCGCACGGAGAGGACACAGCAGGGCCGACGGGGCATTTTGCTGCTGCTCTAAATGGCAACGCCGGTGTCCTGTTCCGCCGGTAGGCCCGCTGGACCCAATGGACCGCCAATTGCTGGCGCCGGTCCTTCATCCAGGTCGGGCCATACCCGGCCATCGCGGCAAGCTACCCGATCTTGTTCCCGGCTCACTATAGCAGCGAAACACTGCACAGCGCCCTGCCACATATGACCAAGGCCAATCCGAAACTTGCTCGCATCTGGCACATACTACGTTGCAGAGGCCGAGCCGGGCAATCTTGTCTGATGCGGAGGCTGGACGGCGGCGCGGCCGGGAAGCGGAGAAATCGTCAAAGGAGAACCGCACATCCGTCACTTCGCTACCCATCCAGACTTGGTGAGGCGGGGCGTTAGGGCGAATCTGCTCGTTCGCTGCTTCAGCGATGCCCGGCACTTCAGCATACGCAAATTGATTGCCTTTTCGACCTTGGGCGCTGAGCGATTCTATGAGGCATTCGGTTTCAAGAGGATCGGCCCGATTGAAGTGCCGATGGGGCAAAGTCTGTTCCCAGCTATCTTGATGAGCCGTGAACTTGCGTAGCTTTAGCCGCGTCTGCGTGCGCTCCTGCGGCGCCTACCCTCCCAACAAATACCAAAACACCCGCCGAGGCCTGCGGGAGACTGAAGGGAGTTTTGGGTGGCAATGGCGAGAAAGGGGTCCGCAGAGAAATGGGGACCGAGGCCCGGCCAAAATCGACCCCTGGGCCCCGCTGGCACCCCACACCTCCTCCACGGCTATCTCGGCGTCGGTAAGACGACGCTCGCGCGCCGCCGCACGAGCTTCCTGCCATGCGCTTCACGCACGACGAATGGATGACGCGTCTCTACGGCGAAGATCCCCATGTCGAACGCGCGGAATTCGAGGACAGCGGCGCCGTGTCCATGGTCTGATGGAGCCGGTCTGGTCACGTTGCCTCCAATTGGGGCTCGGATGTCGTCCTCGACTTGGGCCTTTGGTCACGTCAGGAGCGCGACGTCCTGCGTGCCAAGATTGCGTCGCTGGGCGCCTCGGCGTGCCTCTATCGCGTGACGTGTTCGGACAGCGCGGCGTGGCAACGGATCGAGAAGCGGAACACCGAGTTGAGCGGCGATTTCCTGATCGTTCGTAATACCTACGACGTGCTCCGGAGCGGTTTCGAACCCCTGAAAGATGAGGAAGCGTGCATTGAAGTCTCCGGTTGACGCAATCCGGACGGTGACGCGCCGTCGCGTGGTGACGCTCCTGCTACCATTGCGTCTTTTTGCACCCTCCATGGACCGGCACCCATTTTTGGCTCCCATCGACCGGCTGAAATCGAGGCCGGGGGCCTGCGGGAAACCGAAGGCCGCTGCGCGGAGACCGCATCCAACGAAAAAAAGAAGGCCCCCCGCTGCCGAGATGCCCTCTCCTTTCAGAACCGCCTACGATCACGGCTACCATCGAGGCCAGTTTCGGAGGCGCGGTGCCTCGTCTTCGATGCTTCGGGTTAGTGGACCTGAAAACAGGCATTCCCGGAACGGCAGGCAGCGGACCGCGAAGCTATTACCCCCGCCCCGCCGCTTTTACGCCCCCTCGAGCGATGTGGGGGAGTAGAGGGCGATTAGCGGAATATAAGTTGTTGATGCCGGGTGTGCTAAACGTAAACGGCGCGGTGCTGAAGGCGTCCGGTGTGCCAAGCCCATAATGTAGATCCTCGAATTTTTTGCTCCCGTTCGGGGCGAAGCTCCAGTTCGGGGACTGTGGAAGAAACCGACGATCGAGGGAGGTGGGGCTGGCTCCTTGTGCAGTCGCCAGTAGATATCGAAACGGACCTTGGGGTCGAGGCTGTCGCACTTGAACGGCGTTATTTCGGGGGGGCAGTGCCCTGTGAAGCATCCCGGTTCCCCTGCGCCAAGCAGGGCGCGATGCTTACTACGAGACCGATGGCGGCGCACGGAAGCGACCTAGCTCTGCTTATTCGGTTGATATTCCGCATTTCGCATTCTTCCTCAGGCGAGCTGCCGCGATGCGTTTTCGAGGCGAGGAATTCGAGGCGAGAGTTGCGGCTACTTGATCCGCGTCCCGGAGGATGGCGGATCAATCTGCCATGAATCCAAAAGTGACTTGCCAATCATCCGTTGGCCAAACTCGCGACTGAGCCATCCCTGGTCGGGTTTACGTTCTGGTAGCTGCTGCATGCGGCGCTGGTAAATATCGAGACAGACCTTGGGGTCGAGGCTGTCACAAGCGAACGGCAGCACACGTTGCAGCTCCTTCGAGCTATCCCGATCACCCTGCGCCAAACAGAGCGAGACGTTTACTAATACGCCCATGGTGACGCACGAAAGCATCCATGGGAAACGGCTTTTTCCGCTGATATTCTCCATTTTGCACCTCCTCGGCGTACTGCCGTGATCTGACGCAAAACGTGAATCTCCGCCAAAGCATCGAACATAGCATATAACACAGAAACCGTCTTGCGTCGTTCCCATCCCCGAATTATGGGGACGATTTGGATACTGCTGGTGAGCGAGGGGAACCGAATATGAGACTCTGGCCCCGACAGATTGAGGCCGGGGGGCCCTCGATCTCGCTTCGCTCGGTCTCGGGTCCCGCCGGCCTTTCGTCGGCCTTGCTAAATTCGGGTCAAAAAAATGCAGGATACGGAATTGAAAGCATGAGGCTCATCTCAACGAGGCTCACTCGCGATTGATCGAGCAACCGTTACAAGCCCCACGCCTCTAACGCAGCCAACGCAGCCTGCGGTTCTTGCTTCAACCTGAACACCGTCTGCTTGGACAAGCCCTCCGCGTTGGCGATGGCGGATAGGCCCGGCGGTTTGGCGCTGTCGAGAGCGAGCCTGATGGGGTCGAACGTAGCTCGGTCGTAGGACGGCTTGCGTCCCGGATAAGCGTTAGGCTGCGCTCGGCGTTATGGTCGATGCCGGCCCGTTAGGCTGACTTGGTTGCCTCGGCCTGCGCCTGTGCCGCGGCGGCCATGAAGGCGATGGGCGCATCGCGCACGGCTTGTTGCATTGGGTCTGAGGTGCTGCCATCGAACGTCATGGCGTTGATGACCGTCTTGATGATGACTCGCCGGCGCATGAACGCCCGGATCGGGTCTACCACGTCGGTGTAGTTACGTCCAAGGCGGTCAACCCAGCGAACGACTAGCGTGTCGCCCGCGCGCAGCATGTCGAATAACCGCTTGCCCTGTTCTCGCTCACAGAGCTTGGTCGCGATGCCGGACACCCTTCATCGCACACCACCTTGTCGATCTTGAACCCTGCGGCCTTGGCCTGTGTGACCTGATGGGCCGTGGTTTTGATCGGTGGCGTTACGCGACGCCGGTGCTTCAGTTGGAAGCGCGGAAATCTGGCTCAGGCTCCAGCGCCTTCACTACGGGGCAAGTCAAGCGCCATATTAGACCCGAGGGAGGATAATGGAGATCGACCGCACCATCCACGCTACGCGCTACCATCGCTTCCATGACTGTGGTGCCGAACCCACGCTGCTGCGGCGCGGACACCGGCGGTCCGTCGCGTTCGGTCCAGTTCATCGTGAACGTATCGCCGTCAGCCCCCCAGCCGATATCCAGGCGGCCCGCATCCGTCGAGAGCGCCCCGTATTTCCCGGCATTGGTCGCGAGCTCGTGCATTGCGAGCCCAATGGCTTGCGCGGAAGCTGCATTCAAACGCAACTTTGGGCCGCGCACGAGGATACGAGAGCCAATAAGATCGGCGAAGGGGGCGAGCTGGGCGCGAACCAGGTCGTCGGTTTCGACTCCATGCCATGCATTCCGTATGAGGAGGTCCTGATTGGCTGAAAGGGCCTGGACGCGCTCAGAAAACCGATCGATGAAATCTTCAGGATTTCTGGTGGCGGTCTGGTGGGCAATCGCGTCTACGACGCTGAGCATATTCTTGGCGCGATGATTAATCTCGCGCATGAGGAGGCGCTCCCGTTCCTCGCGCTCCTTGCGTTCGGTAATGTCTGCGAGGGTGCCAACGAAGCCCGTGACCCTGGCCCCCTCGAAATAAGCAAGTCCATGATTCTCCACCCAGCGGACGCTGCCGTCTCGTCGCCGAATCCGGTACTCATGCGCGAACGGCTTCGGATCGGCCGGATCGAGCGTCGCGGCGATCGCCGCCTGAAACCCACCAACGTCGTCGGGGTGCACCCGCCTGAGCAGGTCTTCGAGCGCCACCTCCTCGTCCTTCGCAATATCGAAATCGTGAATCTGGTTGGCGCGTGCGTCTCCCCAGCCCATGCGGCGGAGCGGATCGTACTGCCACCACCCGAGGTGGGCTCCGTTGAGGGCGAGCTGAAGACGATCTTTGCTGCCCTTCAAGTGCTGCGTCGCCTGCTTGTGCTCGATTGCAACGCGCATCCGGGTAATGAGAATCACAAAGAAAAATCCCAGCAGGGTAAACAGCAGAAGAGCCACCAATTCACCAGGCCGATCAGTGTAGAATGACAAGCGGGGCGGTAGCACGAAGAACCAGGCCGCAGCGGTGCTGAGCACGACGCAAAAAAGGCCCGCACCGGACCCCGCAATCAGCGTTGTGATGAGAATGGCGGGAGCGAACGTGATGTACTGAACGCCCTCAACATATGGATCGATAACGAGCCGCAGCACCGTGGCAACTCCGGCGGACACAAAAGCAAGAGCATACGCTACGAAGGTGCCCGGCCGCAGCGTAGGGACATCGATGTAAAGCGACAGTAGCCTTTCCGTGATGCTCTTGAGCATCGTGATGCCTCCTTACGCATCACGGGTGCTTGATATCTTGGTGTAGACCGAAAAGCCCTTGCCGTTCGCGTACACGAGCGTCGTCCAACGCCTTTTGCGTGTAGTGAAGCCACGCGGCCTTAAGGTCACCACGCGGGCCCGTTCGATCCTCCGCCATTTCCTTGAATGCGTCGCGCAACGCTTCGAGGACAGGCGGGGATATCTGGGTGAGCAACTCCATCGCTTCGTGGATGTTGTCCATGATCCTGATGGCCCTACGAAGCTCAGGCGTATCGATAGCGGTGCGGACCTGCTGTTTGATCCTGTGCGGCATGTCCGCCCAACGCGCGTTCGCGCGTGTGGTTCCAACAGAAAAATCCCTGACATCAGCACAGCAAGTCGGTACTCGTCAAATGGTCGTTTAGCCGCCGCCTCGGCAGTAATGTCAGCCATACCCGCCAGGGTGTGGTCAACGTTCCGCAGGGCCTGATTTAACTGCGCCGCAGTGTCTCGAAGACGGGGTAAAGAACTGGCCCCCAACTAAAGGATTGTCCTGACATGCGTCTGACGCTTTTACTTAGCGCCCTGCTGTTTTTACTTAGCGTCCTGTTAGTCTTGTCGGCCGCCGCGCGCGCACAGATCGAGCCCGTCGGCACTCCCGGGCCTCTTGGGACCGTACATTGCGCTGTGCCAGACAGCGAGTGCCGGCAGCTCAACAGGGACATCACGTGCTTCTACTACGGACTGCGTCAGGGCACGACTGGCTGGGCTAGGTGCCAGGCGGCGCTTGCAGAACCGGGACAGAGCGAGCTGCGCATGCTGGCGCGGATGCAGGCACAGGTGGAGATGCAGGACTTCGGCAATCAGCTGCGGCAGGCCGGTGGCTGGCTGCAGAGCATCAACTCCGGTATCCCCGCCGTGTCGTCCATCCCGCAGCCCCTGAACTGCAGCACCTTCCGCAGCTCAAACTACACGTGCCGATAACTTGCTTCTGATCCCCTCCCCCATCCTGGAGTCAGAAGCCAACTGCCCCTCCCTTTTCCTGGGAGGGGCTTTTTTTTCTCACGCCGCCGCAGGCCTTGTCGGCTCTAGAACCGGGGCAGATCGACCCCGACGCCTTCGGGCCTGGACGGCCCGGGACGTCAAGCTCGCCGCATCTCCATCGAGCGGTTGGCCGCCTCTTATGAGGGCAGTTACAAAGGCTGCGGGCTGGG
>JASHRR010001494.1 GCA_030037185.1 Xanthobacteraceae bacterium
CGTCGCCTGAAAAGCGCTCCCCAATGAAGGGCTGGTGCACCATTCCGAACACCGGTTGTCCCAGCCGGGTCAGGGCGATCAACGTACCCCATGCGGGCATGCCGGAGATAAAGGATTTGGTGCCGTCGATCGGGTCGAGCACCCACACGAATTCGGCGTCGCTGCGTTCGGCGCCGAATTCCTCGCCGATGATCCCATGGGCCGGAAACTTGTCGCGGATCAGTGCGCGCATCGCCTGCTCGGCCGCGCGGTCGGCGGCGGTTACCGGGTCGAATGCGCCGCCGCCGCTTTTGTCCTCGACGCTGAGCGAGGTGCGAAAAAACGGTCTGATCGCATCCCCTGACGCGGTCGCAAGCTCACCCACGAAAGCTTCAAAATCCACCGCACTCATCCGAGCCTCCGGCGCTTAAGACCCCCGGGCTTCAGCCGGGGAGGGAGCGCGGGCCGCCAACAGCCATAACGGTCCGCGCATGGAGAAAGTCTGCAGGTCCTCCTTGACCGGTGTTCCGCCAGGCAGCAGTTTGGCTGATCTGCCGTCCCTGGTGAGCGAGCTCGAACACAACAGAGGACTTCGCCGGCTTGTTGGTCTTGCCAGCCGGATCGACTTGGACAGGCGCCGTGGGGCTTCAAGCCAATCGTGAAGGAGCGGCGATGATCCACGCGGCGAGTGAGAAGGCGATCCCGCTTTTCGCGGCACGGCATCAGCGGTTTCTCGCGTTTGCCTAAAGCAAAGACTGCCAGTTCCGCTACTCCGATGGGGTAAGGCCTCGTAACGCTCACCGGGCGGCCCTCGGGAATGTTGCAGAGGAGCGTTTGGCCAAGCCCGGTTTCTTGCCCGGCCCGGGGTCTTTTGAGTCTTGCCTGAGCCCCGCGGTTGAGGGAAGGGCCCCGGGGCCGCTCGTAGTCGCAAACCCGATAACCCAACGCCTAACAGAGGCTGGGGCGAAACTCCCTTAGGCAGAGGGGTTACAGGTAAGCCGGTGCGCGCTTGTCACGGCGATTTTGGATATCATTGCGGGCCGCTTCGACGTTAAAGCTGCGCTGGGACCGGGCGGGCGTTGGCTGGCCCGGCTCCCACTCTGCTCGGTCCGCCGCCCTTTTCTTCCCGGCTGGGGCGGAGGTTTAGCGGAGGGCAAGCCCGCGATGGGGGCCAAAAAAGAAACTTCGAGAATGGGTTAACAATCTCTGATTTGCCTCTTGCATTTTATACGGCCAGATGACATGTATGTGCGGTGCGGTAGCGCGTCCTGCGTTACCGCCGCCCTCCTTGGGCGTTTCCTCCCTAGACTTGGGCCGCTGGGAAGCCAGCGGCCTTTTTTTGCCAGCCGAACCGCACCATGGTCCTGCGGTCAGCGCATAACGGCTGCCCTGATTTTGGCGTATGAATTTTCGCGATGCCGTGCCACCTTTACCGGGCGGCACCACTTGTTGCCGATGCCCCCTCTGTGGGCGTTTCCTCCCTTAGACTTGGGTCGCTGGCGCTGCCGGTGACCCTTTTCTTTAGTTAAGATACTGTCTGCCCTGCCGGGTGGTTATCGCGCCGGCCGGCGCTGATCAAATGTGGCGCCTATTCCGCAGCGGACCTGTAGGGGTGCAGTCCGTCGAGCGTAACGTCGTTAAGGCGGTCGGAGAGCGCCTCCAGGTCCCTTGCAACCTTGGCAAATGAGCTTGATCGCTCCAGGCGACGTTCGTCCATATACAAGGCACGGTTGATCTCGAGCTGAATCGAATGAAGGCCGGCGGCGGGATTGCCATAGTGCTCAGTTATGAAACCGCCCGCATAAGGCTTGTTGCGGCTCACTGAGTAGCCCCGTTCCCGCAAGGTCACCTCGATTGTGTCGGCAATGACGCTCAAGCAGCTGGTGCCATAGCGGTCGCCAATCACGATGTCGGCACGAGGACGCTCGTCCTTTGGACCGGCAGCCGATGGCATGGAATGGCAATCCACCAGCACGGCGGCCCCGAATTCACGATGGATTCGGGTCACGAGCTTGCGCAGTGCCCGGTGATAGGGTTTGTAGAGCCCCTCGATCCGGCGCAGCGCCTCGTCGACCGGAAGCCGCTGGTCGTAGATTTCCTGCGCGTCGCCTACAACGCGCGCCACCGTGCCTAATCCACCGGCCACCCGCATCGACCGCGTATTGGCAAACGATGGCAGCCGGCCGTCGAACATGCGCGGATCAAGCTCGTAGGGTTCGCGATTAACATCGACAAAGCAGCGCGGGAAATGCGCCCGCATCAATGGGTTGCCCCGCGGGACGACCCCGACCAGCAATTGATCGACAAAACAGTCTTCCGAGCGCCGCAGGATCGCAAGATCGAGACTCGCGGTCGCCAGGAAGGCGCGCGGATAGACGCAACCGCTATGGGGCGAGTTGAAGGCCACGGGCCCGCGCCATTCGGCGGGCTCAAGGATTTCGAACGGTGGGTCGAGTTCGTCGGAGTGCACGTTCATAGACTCAATCGGAGCGCAGCACCCTCGTTTCTAAGCCGGCTGTTGCCGGAATGCCATAAAGTTCTTCGGCAAGCCGCGAAGGTCGTCGCGATTCACGTGATATTTACCAAGAGTGCGGCTTATAAAAAGCTAGGAATTGGCGGGGAAGGGTCGGGCGCGACCCAATCCCATCATAACGTGCTGGCGAATCGCATGGCGACCAAGATTCTTCTGGCCGAAGATGATACCGATATGCGGCGTTTTCTCGTCAAGGCGCTGCAGACGGCCGGTTACAATGTCATTTCCTTTGACAATGGATTATCGGCCTATCAACGATTGCGCGAAGAGCCCTTCGAACTGCTGCTTACCGACATCGTGATGCCGGAGATGGACGGGATCGAGCTCGCGCGGCGGGCGGCGGAACTCGACCCGGACATCAAAATCATGTTCATCACCGGATTTGCCGCGGTGGCCCTCAATCCGGATTCCTCAGCGCCCAAGCAGGCCAAGGTACTCTCGAAGCCGTTCCACCTGCGCGACCTCGTCAGCGAGGTCGGCAAGATGCTGGCGGCGTAGGGGGCTGGCACCGGTTCCCGCGACACGCTTGCCGTCACGGATGCAAGCCGATATAGGATTGACCCAATCAATCCGGGCGCGTAGCTCAGCGGTAGAGCACTACCTCGACACGGTAGGGGTCACAGGTTCAATCCCTGTCGCGCCCACCATCTCGTTCAGGGTTTCTCTTGGATCTCGGGCGCAATAGCCGGGCTATAGCGTCGCGATTGGCGGCGGATTTCGCTTAAGGTTTATCGTCCCCCAATGGGCCCGGGCGGCCGCCCTAGGGCTTCGTCGCACATGACCCGCATCGTCATCGAAGAGGACCATTTCCTGAAGATCGTGCCGGTTGTGCTCGACCCCGCGATTGGCGAGGCGCATCGCGGCGCGGTGGCGGATTTTTTCGCCCATGACGAGCCGGATTTTCTCGGCTGGTGTGGCCGGCTGCAGCAGCGGCTACCCGGTCTCTACCCGGCCCAAGTGACATTTGCCGCAGATGAGGCCGACCTTGCGGCGAAGGCGACCGATGCGGACGGCATCGTGGTCGAGAGCTACCGCGTCGATGATGCGATTCTGTCATCGGCCCCGCGGCTTGCCATCGTGCACAAGTTCGGCACCATCACCAGCAATATCGATCTTGAGGCCTGCGCGAGCCGGGGCATTGCGGTCGCCACCTTGCGCCGCATGGTGAACGTCGCGGTAGCCGAGCAGGCCTGTGCCCTGATGCTGGCGCTCGCCAAGCGCATCGGCGAATTCAACGGCGTGGTCGAGGAGGCGGCGCTGCGCAAGGCGGGCCTGCGGGTGCGGCCGCGACAACCGCGCTACATCGGCTACTCGAATTTCGCCGGCATCACCGGTCTCAACACGCTGCTTGGCGCAACGCTCGGGATCGTCGGCTTCGGCGAGGTCGGTCGCGAGGTGGCGCGACGCGCCCGTGCGTTCGAGATGCAAATCATCTATTACCAGCGCACCCAGCTCGCGGCGGCAGTTGAGCGCGAATTTGGCGTCCGCTACCTGCCGCTCGACGAGCTGATGATGCAGGCGGACTATGTGCTGGTGCAACTGCCGTCCAATGATAATACGCGCGGCCTGATCGGGCGCGAGGCGCTCAACCGTATCAAGCCTGGAGCTTTTCTGATCGACGTCGCCCGACCGGAATTGATCGACCACGACGGCGTCGTCGAGGCGCTTCAATCGGGCCGCCTTGGAGGGCTCGCGCTCGATGTGCTCTACAGCGAGCCCGCCGATCCGGCGGAGCCGCTGCTGCGCTACCGCGACCGCAACGTGATTCTCATGCCGCACACCGCCGTCGGAGCGCGGGCCAATGCGCTGAATGATGTGGAAACGCTGTGCGTGAATCTGTGGCGGGCAATGACGCAAAGACGCAGGCCGTGATTGCAGGCTCTCGCGCCGGGCGTCAACCGGCGATGCAGCCGCCAGGCTTTGGTCCCAGGGCATCGGCCTTTATGTCTTGCGTTGAGGCGGCGGAGCAGCATTCAACAATGATCGCTGAACGGCGGGGCGGGGACGCGGTCGCGGGTTGATCATGTTTGGCGGCCACCTCGGCCTTCATGCACCCTGCCGCGCGAATGATTGCGATCCTTTGACGTCGGCGCGGCGCCCAGAGCACGCTTTCTCGCCGCAGAGCGGCGACAGGCGGCGCCCATAGGCCGACGAGGCCGCCGCGGGCCTGCCTGGCCACTGATCATCCGCGCACGATCAGCGCCAACCGATGATCTGCCCGGCCGGACGGGTCAGGCGCCAGCTACCGCTTCGGCCGGTGCCGGTGCAATCCGGCAACCCTGGTGCCGTCGAATCAGCCTTGCCGGCGCTAACCGCCGCGGATCACGCTTCGCGCCGCGCTACACCGGCTATGCGGCCTTGCGTTCAAGGTCGGACTTCCATTGCCCGCGTGTCGCAAGGCCGTTCATCCGCGCCCGGTGGGTGAAGGCGCGCTGCGCGGCAGCGACATTCTCGGGCCTGCCCGACCATGCCTTCTGTGGAGCGGCCTGGAGCGCGCGGCCGTAGGAGAAGGTGAGCTTCCACGGCAGGTTGCCGATGCGGTTCATGGCATCGAGATGGGCAGTCGCCTCCTCGTCCGATTGGCCGCCCGACAGGAACGCGATGCCTGGAACCGCTGCCGGAACGCACGCCTTGAGGAGCCGTACGGTTTTTTCCGCGACCTCCTCGACACCGGCCCGCTTCGGGCTCTTCTTTCCCGCAATCGCCATGTTGGGCTTGAGCACCATGGCCTCGAGGGCGACGCGATTGTAGTAGAGCTCCTGAAAGGTCTCCTTGAGCACCCACTGGGTCACCTCGTAACAGCGCTCGATGTCGTGAGCGCCGTCCATCAGAACCTCGGGCTCCACGATCGGCACGATTTCGGCGGCCTGGCATAGCGCTGCGTAGCGCGCCAGCGCATGGGCGTTGGCGTGGACGGCGGTATGGCTCGGAATGCCGGGCGCGATGTCGATCACGGCGCGCCATTTCGCGAAGCGGGCTCCCTGCTCGAGATATTTCGGTAACCTTTCGGTGAGCTTGTCGAGACCGACGGTGATGACCTCGTCGGGGCAGCCGGGCAACGGCTTGGTGCCCTCATCGACCTTGATGCCGGGGAGCGCGCCGGTCTGGGCGATCAATTTCACCAGCGGGGTGCCGTCGCGCGCCTTCTGCCAGATGGTTTCATCGTAGAGAATGACGCCCGAGATGCAGTCGCGCATGGCCTCCGTGGAGCGAAACAACAGCTCGCGGTAATCGCGCCGGTTGTCCTCGGTGTTCTCGACGCCGATCGCTTCGAAACGGCGCTTGATCGTGCCGGTGGATTCGTCGGCTGCCAGGAGGCCCTTGCCGGGCGCCACCAATGCGTTTGCGACCCTGTTCAATTCATCGATATTCATTGGATTCCTCCGTCCTAACTGGGCGGCGCCCTAACGCCTTTGAGACGCTGTCATCGCCCGCTTGACCGAGCGATCGAGCCACCGCCGACCGGTGGACCGGGCAATGACACCGGTGGGCCTGTCAATCTCATCGAAAGCACCTACCGCACGCGCAGAACTTCGACACCCGGCAGAGCCTTGCCTTCCATCCATTCCAGGAATGCGCCGCCGGCTGTCGATACGTAGCTAAAACGCTTCCCGGCGCCCGCCGCATTAAGAGCCGCCACCGTATCACCGCCGCCCGCGATCGACACCAGGTTGCCGGCCTGCGTCAGTTCCGCGGCTGCTTCGGCCACCTCAACGGTACCGTTGTCAAACGGTTCCATCTCGAACGCCCCGAAGGGGCCATTCCAGATCAGGGTCTTTGTGCGCGCCAGCACGGAAACGACGTGCTCGATGCTGCGCGGGCCGATGTCGACAATCATCTCATGCGCCGCGACGGCGTCGACCGGCACCACGTGCGACGGCGCGTGGGCCCTGAATTCCTTTGTCACGACTGCGTCCACCGGCAGCACGATCTCGCAGCCATGCGCCTTGGCTTTCGCAAGAGTATTAAGCGCCGTTGCGACGAGATCGTGCTCGCAAAGCGATTTCCCGACCGGTCTACCCTGAGCCGCCAGAAAAGTATTGGCCATGGCGCCGCCGATCACGAGCCCGTCAACTTTGGCGAGGAGATTTCCGATGAGATCAAGCTTTGTCGACACCTTGGCGCCGCCCACGATGGCGGTGAGCGGCCGCTGCGGGGACAACAGCGCCCTCGCAAGCGCGCCGAGTTCCGCCTGCATGTTGCGGCCCGCATAGGCGGGAAGCTTGTGGCCGAGCCCCTCGGTGGAGGCATGCGCACGATGCGCGGCCGAGAAGGCATCGTTGACCCAAATATCGCCAAGCGCCGCAAGCGCTTCGATGAATTCAGGATCGTTCCTTTCCTCGCCGGTGTGGAACCGGGTATTTTCGAGACACACGATGTCGCCGCTCTTCATCGCATTTACTGCAGCTTGCCCTGCAGCACCGATGCAGTCGTCAGCAAATCCGACAGGGCGATGGAGGATACCGGCCAGGGCGTCCGCGACGGGTTTGAGCGAGTCCTTGAGGTTGCGCCCCTTGGGCCGCCCGAAATGCGATAGCAGGATCACCCTGGCGCCTTTGTCGGCGATTTCCGCGATGGTGGGCGCCACGCGCTCAAGCCGCGTGCGATCGCTGACCTTCCCGCCCTCCATCGGGACATTGAGATCGACGCGGAGCAGCACGCGCTTGCCTCCCAGATCCGCTTCATCGAGTGTGCGAAAGGCTGACACGGCGAGATCAGCGTTTCAGATGAGCTTGCCCATGGCGACGGCTGTGTCGGCCATGCGGTTGGAGAAGCCCCATTCGTTGTCGTACCACGACAGCACCCGCACCAGCGTGCCATCCATGACCTTGGTCTGGTCCATGTGGAAGATCGACGAGCGCGCATCGTGGTTGAAGTCGATCGAGACGTTCGGCTGCTCGGTGTAGCCGAGAATGCCTTTGAGCCGCTGCTCGGCCGCACGTTTCACTGCGCCGTTGATCTCATCCTTGGTGGTGTTGCGCTTGGCGACGAACTTGAAGTCGACGACTGATACGTTGGGCGTTGGCACCCTGATGGCGACGCCATCGAGCTTGCCGTTGAGTTCTGGCAGGACGAGGCCGACCGCCTTGGCGGCGCCGGTTGAGGTCGGGATCATGGAAAGAGCCGCGGCGCGGGCGCGATAAAGGTCCTTGTGCACCTGATCGAGCGAGGGCTGGTCATTGGTATAGGAGTGGATCGTCGTCATGAAACCCTTGTCGATGCCGATCGCGTCGTTCATCACCTTGGCGAGCGGGGCCAGGCAGTTGGTGGTGCAGGAGGCGTTCGAGACCACCATATCGTTTTTCGTCAACTTATCGTGATTGACGCCGTAGACGACCGTGAGGTCAGCATTGTGGGCTGGCGCCGAAATCAGCACCCGTTTGGCGCCGGCATCAAGGTGCGCCGTGGCCTTTTCCTTGGACGTGAAGATGCCGGTGCATTCGAGCGCAATGTCGATCGCCAACGCCTTCCACGGCAGTTCGGCCGGGTTTTTGACCGCCGTCACCTTGATGGGTCCGGTGCCGCACTCAATGGTGTCGCCATCCACTTTGACCTCGCCCGGGAAAGGGCCGTGAACGGAGTCGAAGCGCAAGAGGTGCGCATTGGTTTCGGGCGGGGCGAGATCGTTGATGGCCACGACCTCGACGTCCGTGCGGCCGGATTCCACGATGGCGCGCAGGACATTGCGGCCGATCCGGCCAAATCCATTGATGGCGACGCGAACTGACATTTCCGGCTCCTTGAGATTCAACGATCCAAATGGTGATTGCGCGACGGGTCAAAGACGGGTCAAAAGGGCGCGGCCACGGCCGCTACGTCGGCCGCGTCCGAGCGTCAATAAAAAAGACGTGGGAGGCCCGAGCCAGTACCGTGCTCAATTTTGCGCCGTTGATATCACAAACGGGCACGGTTTCTAGCGCTCATTTCAGTTTCCGGCGTTGATCTTGGTTAAAGCCGCCAGGGCAGTTTCGGCAGCCCGTTTCGGCGTAATGCCAAAGTGGCGGTAAAGATCTTTGGCGGGCGCGCTCGCCCCGAATCCTGTCATGCCGATAAACGCCCCGTCAGAACCGATGATGGCATCCCACCCCTGCCGAACCGCCGCCTCGATGCCGACGCGTACAGGCGCAGTTCCGAGCACTGCCGCCCGTGTGTCGGCGCCCGCGCGCTCCAGCAACTCAAAGCAGGGCACCGAGACCACCCGGGCCGCGACACCGCGCTCCGCCAGCAGCTGGCGCGCCTCAACCGCAATGGCGACCTCCGAACCCGTGGCAAAAAACGACACCTGTGCGGAGCCACCCTCCGCCGCCAGCAGCTCATAGGCCCCCGCGGCGCAGCGATTTTCCGCCGTGAAACCGTTACGAAGCTGGGGCAGGTTCTGCCGTGTCAGGACGAGCACGCTCGGCGAGGTGCGGGCCCGCAGCGCAAGCTCCCAGCATTCGGCCGTCTCCACTGAGTCACAGGGCCGCAAGACCAGGAGATTCGGCATCGCCCGCAGCGTCGCGAGATGTTCGATCGGCTGATGCGTCGGCCCGTCTTCGCCAAGGCCGATCGAATCATGGGTGAGAACATAGATCACGCACTGGCCCATGAGGGCGGCGAGCCGGATTGCAGGCCGGCAGTAATCGGAGAACACCAGGAACGTGCCGGAAAACGGGATGACGCCGCCGTGCAGGGCCATGCCGCTCATGGCGGCCGCCATCCCGTGCTCCCGCACGCCGTAATGGATGAACCGTCCGGCCGGCTGCGCGGCTGACATTGCCGCCATGCCTTTCGGCTGCGTATTGTTGGACCCGGTCAGGTCCGCAGACCCGCCGATCATCTCCGGAACCGCCGCGGTCAGGGCTCCGAGCGCGAACTCGGAAGCCGCCCTGGTGGCGATTTCTTGAGGAGCCGCGGCGAGCTGTTGCTTGAGCGCGCGGACCGCAGCGCCCAGCGCCTCCTCGGGCAAGTCCCCCGCCAGCCTGCGGTTGAACTCGACACGCCGGTCAGCCGCAAGGCTTAACACCCGTTTCTCCCACGCAAGCCGTGCGGGCCGCCCGCGTTGTCCGGCCGCCCGCCAGGCCTCGCGAACATCGGTCGGTATCACAAATGGCGGCGAGGTCCACCCGAGTCGCTCGCGCGCGCCTTTGATTTCCTCGGCGCCGAACGGCGAGCCGTGACTGGCCTTGGTCCCAGCTTTGGTGGGGGCGCCGAACCCGATGGTGGTGCGGCAGGCGACAAGGGCCGGCCGGTCGGTGCTTATCGCCCATGCGATCGCGGCGGCAATCGCTTCCGGATCCTGCCCGTCGATCCGGGTCGCATTCCAGCCGCAGGCCTCGAAACGCTCGACTTGATCGACCGAGTCAGCGAGCGACAGCGGGCCGTCGATCGAGATGCCGTTGTCGTCGTACAGCACGATGAGCTTTGCAAGCCGCTGGTGACCAGCGAGCGCGATCGCTTCGTGACTGATGCCTTCCATGAGGTCGCCGTCGGAGGCCAGCACGAAGGTGCGATGATCGACCACGTCGGAGCCGAATTCTGCCGCGAGATGCCGCTCGGCGAGCGCCATCCCCACCGCATTGCCAAGCCCTTGGCCGAGCGGCCCCGTGGTGGTCTCCACGCCGGGCGGATGATCGTGTTCCGGGTGCCCGGCGGTGACCGCGCCAAGCTGGCGGAAACGCTTGATCTCCTCGATCGTCATCGCCTCGTAGCCGAGCAGGCAAAGAAGCGCGTAGAGCAGCATCGAGCCGTGGCCGGCCGAGAGCACGAACCGGTCACGATCGGGCCAATGCGGCTCTGCCGGATCGAATTTCAAAAACCGCGTGAACAAGACGGTGGCGATGTCCGCCGCCCCCATCGGCAGGCCCGGGTGGCCGCTGTTTGCCCGTTCGACCGCGTCCATGGCCAGCGCCCGAATGGCGTTTGCCATGCGGTCATGGGTGGCGCGGCTTACCGGCCCTGGCGCTTCGGAACAATGCCGCGATGCGGTGGCGGATGGGTCCGCTGCTCCCATGGACTTGGCTCAGAATGCTTAAGATGCGGCGAGGACGCCCGGGACCCGGCGCGAACTGCGCCGTCCAAGGCCGGGATTGATTAGCACGTGAGCGCCGCGAGTCAACGAATCCCCCTCTGCCGCCCTCCCCGGCAGCCCGGGGAGGGCAGGCAAGGATGCAACCCGCCCGGCCGCGCCGCATCTGTGGCAGGATTAACGCGGGCGTAATGCGGGTTAAAGGCGCCCGCGCAGTCCCTGACAAGCTGGGCAGAACTTGGCGCGGGACCGGCGTTTGCGTTGACGCCCGGTCGACGATCACCGTAAGCTTCAAAAGCGGGGTGGACAGGACCACCAGATAGAGGCGGTCAGGATATGTCCGAACCAGAAACCATTGCGAGCCGCAGGACCCAATTCGATCAGGCCGTCAAACGTGTGACCGATGCGCTTGATGCGCTCGATGCCGCGTTGGAGTCCCGCTTCGGGAGCGCTCGCGGCGGCGCTGCGCTCACCGACCAGGTTCACGTGTTCAACATTGATAGATCGCGGCTGGCGTCCGAACTTGATGCGGCGCGGGCCCGCGCGCGCACTCTTGAAGGGAGCAATCGGGAGGCGGTGCGCCGGATCGACGAGGCGATGAGCGCCATCCGGGCCGTCATTGCAGCCAACCGGAACTAAACCCCTTCCCTACCCTTCCCGGCTCGCGGCGTAGGGTAGGGGGCATCGGATACTCGCCATGGCCCACGTCAGCGTCACCATCAACGGCCGCCAATATCGCATGGCTTGCGACGACGGTCAGGAACATCATTTGGCGCGATTGGCCCACGATCTCGATCAGCGCATCTCGAACTTGCGCACCACATTCGGCGAAATCGGCGAAATGCGGCTCACCATCATGGCGGCGCTCATCGTCATCGACGAGATATCCGAACAGCGTCAGCGCCTGCACCGGGCAGAGAGCGAGCTTGCCGCCTTGCAACAGGCGCGCGCCGCCGCCGCCGATCGCTCGGCGGCCGTAGAAGCGGATATGGCGGCAGCCCTCACCTCCACGGCCGAGCGCATCGAAAAGACCATCCGCTTGCTTGAGCAGGCCGACGACACGCCTCAGGCCGCGATCGGGTGAGGTCCCGGCGAAAGGAGGGCTTGGCGACAGCAGCCCTCAAGCTAAAGAGCCCGGTCAATCCTCCTCATGTCGGTGCCGCCAGCATGATTTCCTGATGCTTGCCGTCGGTCCGCGAACATCCTGCACCCGCAACGGAACTGGCAGAAAATCCTCTCCAGGATTGGCACGGAGCTGACCAACGTTTCTTGCCCGGCCGCGACGCGAAGGCCGGGCTTTCCGGTTGTCGATGTCATCCCCGCAGTTCGCGGCGTCTGTCGGCGGGCCGGCGCACCGGGTCCGGCATGGCAAGCTCCGGGCGGGACGGGTGGCTTAATGCGGCCAGGAGGCTCGCACCGCCCTGAGGTTGCTCCTGGTTGATTTGCATCAGCGCTTGCAATAAATCCTGCGCCACATGAAACGGCACTGCCGTCGACATGTCGTTCGTGGTGTCTCTGAGGCGTCGGCGAGGCGCAGACAAAGGGAGGAAAAACTGTCATGGAATTGCGCCGCAAACATTGTTCGATGGTGACTGCGGCGGTCGGCGGCGCGATCTTTCTGTGCATAGCACCGCACGCATTGGCGCAGCCATTTCCATTCGGCAACGAACTCGTTCTCGATGCCGACCCCATGCGTGGATCGAAAAAACTTCCGGTTCTCGATATCGGGCAAAATGGCGCCGCCGAGATCGAGCTGTGGTGCAACAGCGTCAAGGCGCAGCTCGTCGTCGCGGCAAACACCATCACGATCATCACCGGCGAAATGTCGTCGCGCCAATGCCCACCCGACTACGCCCGCGCGGACGACGAATTGCTAAGCGCTCTTAACCAGGTGACCAACTGGCGGATGGAGGATTTCGTGCTCGTCTTCACAGGCGGCAAAACGCTGCGGTTTCGCATGCAGACGAATTAGCGGGTGTGGAGCCTCCCCCCGCGCACAGCCTGCCAGCGCGCCGCCCACAGGCTCGATCAACAAAAGGAAATCCAGGTGGACAGGCGAGAGGGTGGCGCTCGCGCCGCACTGAGTTTGCATTGCGCACAATCCAAGGCGAGCGGACCAGCCTCGGGCTCGCCGTCTTCTCGGCCGACTCAATTGCCGGCAAAAAAAGGGCGGCCTTGCGGCCGCCCTTGCCAATTGATTGACAAATGGCCGAGCGGACTTGCCTTTTAGAAATCCATCCCGCCGCCCATTCCTCCCATGCCGCCGCCGGGCATCGGCGGGGCGGCGGGCTTTTCCTTGGGCGCTTCGGCAACCATCGCTTCGGTGGTGACCAGCAGGCCCGCGATCGACGCCGCATCCTGCAGCGCGGCGCGCACCACCTTGGCGGGGTCGATAATGCCCTTCTCGACCAGGTCGACGTAATCTTCCGTCTGAGCATCGAAGCCGAACGTCTCGGACCTGTTGTCCAGGATTTTACCAACCACGATCGAAGCTTCGACGCCGCAGTTCTCGGCGATCTGGCGCACCGGCGACTCCAGGGCCTTGAGCACGATGTTGATGCCGGCTTGAACGTCGTGGTTATCGTTGGCGAGTTTGCCGACCGCCTTCTTGGCGCGCAGCAGCGAGACGCCGCCGCCCGGCACGATTCCCTCCTCGACCGCGGCTCGGGTGGCATTGAGCGCGTCCTCGACGCGGTCCTTCTTCTCTTTCACCTCGACCTCGGTCGCCCCGCCGACGCGGATCACGGCGACGCCGCCAGCGAGTTTGGCCAGCCGTTCCTGCAGCTTCTCGCGGTCGTAGTCCGAAGTGGTCTCCTCGATCTGCTGCTTGATCTGGCTAACCCGCGCTTCGATATCCTTCTTCTTGCCGGTGCCATCGACGATCGTGGTCTTCTCCTTTTCGATGATCACTTTCTTGGCGCGGCCCAGCATGGCTGTCGTGACGTTCTCCAGCTTGATGCCGAGGTCCTCGGAGATCAGCTGGCCGCCGGTTAGGACGGCGATGTCTTCCAGCATCGCCTTGCGGCGGTCGCCGAAACCCGGCGCCTTTACGGCCGCGACCTTAAGGCCGCCGCGCAACTTGTTGACCACGAGGGTGGCGAGCGCCTCGCCTTCGACGTCTTCGGAAACCACCATCAGCGGCTTTCCCGATTGTACCACCGCCTCCAAGAGCGGCAGCAAGGCCTGCAATCCCGACAGCTTCTTCTCATGCAGCAGAATGTAGGCGTCTTCGAGCTCGGCGACCATCTTTTCGGCGTTGGTGATGAAGTACGGCGACAGGTAGCCGCGATCGAACTGCATGCCCTCGACGATCTCGACCTCGGTCTCGAGCGACTTTGCCTCTTCGACCGTGATGACCCCCTCGTTGCCGACCTTCTGCATTGCCTGGGCAATCATCTTGCCGACCTTGCTGTCGCCATTGGATGAGATCGTGCCGACCTGTGCGACCTCGGAGGACGATCCGACCTTCTTGGCGCGCTTCTCGATATCCTTGAGGACGGCGGCTACCGCAATATCGATGCCGCGCTTGAGGTCCATCGGGTTCATGCCGGCCGCAACCGACTTTGCCCCTTCGCGGATGATCGATTGCGCCAGCACCGTGGCAGTGGTGGTGCCGTCGCCCGCCCTGTCGCTGGTCTTCTGGGCGACTTCGCGCAGCATCTGGGCGCCCATGTTCTCGAACTTGTCCTCGAGCTCGATTTCCTTGGCGACCGTCACGCCGTCCTTGGTGATGCGCGGTGCGCCGAAGGATTTGTCGAGCACGACATTGCGACCTTTGGGGCCGAGCGTCACCTTCACCGCATTGGCGAGGATATCGACGCCGCGAAGCATTTTCTCGCGGGCATCGGTAGAGAATTTTACCAGTTTGGCAGCCATGTGTTCGATTCCTTTCAGATGACGGATGTCAGATGACGGATGGCAGATGACATATCAGCAGGCGCACACAATTTAGCTTGCCTCCTCCATCTCGCGTCATCGTCTTTAGTTCTCTCTCAGGCGAGCACGCCCATGATGTCGGATTCCTTCATGATCAGGAGTTCCTCGCCGTCGAGCTTGACCTCGGTACCCGACCACTTTCCGAACAGCACCTTGTCGCCGACCCTGACGTCGATGGGGATCAGCTTGCCGGCTTCGTCGCGACCACCGGGGCCGGCGGCAATGATTTCCCCCTGCTGCGGCTTCTCGCGCGCGGTGTCCGGAATGATGATGCCGCCGATCGTCTTTTCCTCGGCTGCGATGCGCTTCACGACCACCCGGTCGTGCAAAGGACGGAATTTGGTTTTCGCCATGATGACCTCGTCGCAGCTCAACTGCGGCTCTGGGGATCGAAAGGAGCGGGGCTGTTAGCACTCAACTCCATCGAGTGCCAAGCAGTCGGGAAATATGGCCTTGGGCGCATGCTGTCAAGCGCGGCAGCAAGGAAGCAGGTGGTTGGACGCCCCGAAGGGGAGCCCGTGTGCAAGACGGGGTGAGCGCCAGCGAATCGAGTTTCGGCCTCGGGCCGCGCGTTTCGCGTAAAGCTTGCCATCGGACCGGCTAAAATCCGCACCCGCGGCCCGGCGTGAGCACATGGAGTTTTAGCCGCTTGCACGCAACGATCTTTCATCGCCTGGCGGCGCCGCCCCGTTGGGCGGCTCGATTGATTTCCCCAATCGATGAGGCTGTGGTCTTCTGCAGAAGGCCGAAGATGGGGGAAATCGTGGCGCTCGAGGCCTTCATTCGATCCGGCGGCCGGGGAGTTCCCCACCGGCAATGCCAGGATGGACGCCCAAATGCCAAATGCTTGAGGGCCTTGCTCAGCGCGACCGGCATCGCGGTGGCGCGGTGATCAGCCCTTCACGCGCGCGATGAACGTGCCGAAAGCTTCGAGCTGCTGGGCAATAATTTTGCGGGTGGGCTCGTCCTTCAGCGCCAACGTCTTCTCGTCGAACTTCGTCTGCGCGAGACCGACGAAGACTTCCGGCGTGCCGAATACGTAGGCACTGAGAAAGGTCAGGGCCATGCGAAGATGATATTGCATGCGTGCGCCGCCGAGCGGTCCGCCACTTGCCGATTGAATCGCGACCGGCTTGTTCTTGAACGGCTGGTCGGCGAGGCGCGACACCCAGTCGAAGGCGTTCTTGAGCGCGCCCGGAATGGTCCAATTGTATTCCGGAGAAATGACGATGATGCCGTCAGCGGTCCTGATGGCATCGGCCAGCGCGACGACGTCCGCCGGAAAGCCAGCGCTTGCTTGCAAATCGGCATCGTAAAGCGGAAAGCTGCGGAAGGACGGCGCTTCCGCCAGCGTCATGCCGGCTGGCGCCAGAGCGGGCAGGGCATTCATGAGCGCGCGGTTGAATGATGCCTTGCGCAGGCTGCCGCAGATCATGAGGGCGTTGATCGTCATTTCGGTATCCTTAAAGCCGCATGTCAGGCGGCTTTCCGATAGCCGAACCGGTCCGCGGCCGAAAGTGCAAAGCCGCCACAGGGCAAGGCGCGTGCCACAATGATGCTGCACGAGCGCCGGCGCCGCCTTGACGTAGGGCCTGGTGGTCACCGCGCGGACCCGAGAAGGAGAACACGCCCCCGGCGCTCACCCGCTTTACCAATCCGGTCAGTTCACCCCTACGGCCGGCGATGCTAGCGGGTTTGGCTCCTCACGGCCCGGCAATAACGGTCCCGACCTCCTGGGGAGATGGGGGGCGGGGACGGAGATCGGGACCGCGCTCCTTTGGGACAGAGCACCTTACCTTACCACGATCTGGGCCTGGCGCACTTCACAGTTGCGCTATTTCCCAGACAAAAGCGCGCTCATGAGGCGGCTACAGGTTTTTCCCAGACCCCCGGGTTTGGGCGCCATTGCGGCGATGGCGGTTCGTTGGCGGTTGCGGCAGAGCGCGCGCGAAGGCGCGACAGCACAGGATCAAGCCGCCGTTCGGGCGGAAAGGCTACCAACTCACGAATCCTGCCGCTGATCGGCGTCGCTGCAAACGCGCCATCCTGCGGCTGCAGGAGCGCGCGCACGCGCTGTCGCGGCCGCATGGTTGGCCGAACGCGGTAGTCGATGCGGGTACCGGGCGCAAGGACCAGGCGGTAGCGCGTGAGGATCGCGGCGAGCGCGATCTTGACCGCTGCCGAGCCAAACCAATACCCGGGGCAGCCGTGCGGGCCGCCGCTGAACACCGGAAATTCGAACGCGGTCGGGGCAATCGTGAACCATCGTTCGGGTCGAAACACATCCCCGCTCGGATAGGGATGCGGCATCCGGTTGGTCAGGAACGCGTTGAAAATGACGCGCGTGCC
>JASHRR010001495.1 GCA_030037185.1 Xanthobacteraceae bacterium
CTCGCGTTACGCGGGGGTTACCCGGTGGCGTTACCGGGGTTATCCGGTGGCCCGCGGGCAAAGACTCAAAACCCGCGTGCCTCGAAGACGCCGGTACGCCTTCCTCAACGCCCCACCCGTAAGAGAGCGTCGAAGCTCACGCCGGGATCGGCCCGCGCCACACACGGGGCCCACGAGTGCGGCGGGCGTGATCCACGCGCTGGTCAAGACTTCCCGCTATCGGGGGAACAGGGTTAACTCGCAAAGCGCGCGTGGGCCCGACCTTTCCCGCGCCCACGCCCAGCGGGAGGTCGTGCCGCTTTGCCATTGGCGATAAACCGCGCTCAACAGAACGATAGCACTCGGCCGATACCCGACGGCATGAAGGTTTGTCCACGCACACCGGCGGACCCACCCAACCGCGACTCGGGAGGCCAGCACTATAGGCGACGCCGCGACCCCACAAAATCCAATCGCACACAACCATACATTTAGAACTAAAAACTATGCAGGATGTAAGAGTTAAAAACTACTGAAATTATAAATTAGCACGATTAACAACTGTGCATGATTTAATTGCGCCAGTCCAATTATTAGGCATTTATTGCTTGCGTTCTACGGGGGTGGGGCGGTCATGTCAATTCGTGCTTTTATACAACCCGGAGCGTTCAATCCTGAGGCAATTAGGACGATAATTGAGGCATTCGATGCGGCCTGGGAAAAAGCTAGGCAACATCGATGAGCCCGAAGTGGCGCGTGAAGTGATCGCCGGACGTCTCAGCGGCAACAGACTTGGTGAGCGGGACCCCGCTCGTTTGCTGGAAGCCGCGCTCCGCAAACCGGAATAGTCGCGGCTAACGATCGCCCTCCTTCCTTTCGTCAGCCAAAATCCTTCTCAGGCCATTCTCGAACAACTCGAGCGTGCGAGCAAACATATCGGGCGTGCGTTTGGCCTCGGTCGTATGGTGCCGCCGGCGCCACTTGTCTGAGCCATTTGCATTCATGGCGTGGTTGGTGCTCGCCGCCATGCATGAGGCCGGCAGCATGGGCGCGCGTGATCTCGCTGGACTATGCCGTGGGCACCGGTAGGCCCGTCGACGACGTGCTGATGGTGAGCGTTTCATCGGACGCAGAAGTCATGGACATAGCGCACGAGAGTTGAGCGCACAGGCCCTGCCAAAGTAAGTGGCAGATCGCACCGACCACCATCAACAATCCGACGCCTCCCTTGCTAACGGGGAAGCTGTATGTTTATCGGCCTCAAGCTGACCGCGGGGCACTGAGAGAGCCTTTCGGTCGCCTCGCCGTGCCCGCCCCCGAAAAACGCACCAGCGGCCCGCAGACGGTAAAACGCCCCCTGCGGTTATGCTGACCGGCGAACGGAACAGGCAGGTTACCGCATGCCTGGTCCCTTTGCGCCGGCGCTGCCGCTGACGCTGCTGGAGGTGCGGCGTTTCCTCCGGCTGTGCGTCTCGCCTGCGATACGGGGCAAGCGGCGCGTACCGATGACGGTGCTTGCCAACTTGACGGGGATCGGCTGCAGGAAGCTTCACGCGATGATGATGGGGACTCCGGTGAGTGCGGATCACTGTCAACTGTTGACGCCGTTGAGCCGCAAGATTGAGAGCGGCAAGATCGCGTTTCGCCGTCCCGGCCGCTACGGGCGATGCGGCGAACCAACGGCAGCTCGTCGAGCGGTAAGTGTCTTTCTGGCCTCGCAATCTCCGGAAAGCAAAAGCGCCGCATGCGTCCGATTTGCCAGTCGCTGCTTGCCCCACCCCGAGGAAACATTGCGCTGGACGGTGTCTGAGTGTGCGTCGCCAAAACAGTTTCGGCGTAATGTGCGAGCGGCAACAAGAGCAAGAGGGGAGAGCGCCGCCGTCACCCGGGGCTTGCCCTTTTCAATGATCTGCACTGCAAGAATCTTCATTCCGCCGATTGTGCATGCGTCGTGTATAGACCCTGCTGGAATATTGAACGGGTCACCCGCTTTCACGTGTTGATCCGGTTTGCCGTGCAAACAACATCGCCTCTTCGCCGCCAAGCACAGGTCCGCTGAAAATCGTGAAAGCTCGACTGGGAAATCGATGCTATGCTCGCCGAACCGCGGTTACGGCGTATCTCGGCGGCCTTGGTGCTACAGTACTGGCCGGCTCGCCGACCGATGTCCGACTCATCGCAGGTGAAACCGAAAAAATTGGTCAAGGTGATCCAAGCAAATAACATCAAGGCGGAATGACACCGCGAGTCCCGTTGTGGGTCGATTGCGGATGCAGGAATTTTGGGGTTCATGACGAGCGCAGCAATTTCGCCATCGACCGCCTCGGTTTCGGACGTCAAGCTGCGGCGCGAACTCGGCAAATGGGACCTCACCGCAATCGGCCTCAACCAGGTCATCGGCAGCGCGGTCTTCATTCTGCCGTCGCAAATCGCGGCCCAGGTCGGCAATTGGAGCCCACTTGCGTTTGTCCTGGTCGGATTTGCGTCGCTGCTTGTAGCCTTGTGCTTCGCCGAGGCGGGCAGCCGATTCGAAGGAACGGGCGGCGCTCATCTCTATGCTCGTGCCGCCTTCGGCCCCTTCATCGCGTTCGAGGTCGGCTGGATGCAGTGGCTGACGACCATGGTTGGGCAGGCAACGGTGGTCAACGCCATTGCGCTCGCGCTGGGCTTCTACTGGCCTGGCATGACCGCCGGTGCCGGGCGCGTCGCCGTCATAACCGCGATTACTTTGGTTCTAGCCTGGCTGAATCTCCGCGGTATTCGCCAGACCGCAATCGCGATCAATCTATTCACGATTTCCAAGCTCTCGCCGCTCGCCATCTTTATCCTGGTAGGTTTCTGGTTCA
>JASHRR010001496.1 GCA_030037185.1 Xanthobacteraceae bacterium
GCAATCCGGGCCCGCGCTTTGCCGGCAATCGACACAATATCGGCTTCATGGCGGTCGAAGCCATTGCCCGGCGCCACCGGATTGGCCCGTGGCGGCGGCGCTTCCGGGGGGTCGCGGCAGAAGGTCCGATTGACGGTGAGCGTGTCATCCTGCTGCTGCCCGAAACCTACATGAACGAGTCCGGGCTGGCCGCCGGAGAGGCAGCGCATTTCTACAAGATCGCCGCCGGTCACATCGTTGTCTTTCACGACGAGATCGACCTGCCGCCCGCCAAGGTACGGGTCAAGACCGGCGGCGGCACCGCAGGGCACAACGGGCTGCGTTCGATCTCGTCTCATGTCGGCAATGATTACCGGCGGGTTCGCCTCGGTGTCGGTCACCCCGGCGCCAAAGAGCTGGTGTACCCTTATGTGCTCAGCGACTTCGCCAAGCCGGAGCGGCCCTGGGTCGAGGCTCTGTGCGACATCATTGCGGACAATATCGTCATGATCGTCAGGGGGGAGGACGCCAGTTTCCAGAACAAGGTGCACCTCGCCATGCAGGCGAAGGGCTTCGGCGAGCCGAAGCCGCAATAACCGCGCTTGACACTAAACCGCGGAAACACAAAATTTGTCGGGTGAGCGATGAAGACCGTCACGGGACTCTTTACGATACGCTAGCGACACGATACGCGAAGTGATCGGGCGCGACATCGGACGCGATGCAAAGAGCGATCTGGATGTTGCCCTCGCGCTCATTCTAAGCCTGCTCTCAAAGCGTCAAATGAGTGCTCTCGGATCGTGACCGCGTGCCGTTTGCCCGGCGCTTTATGGGCGCACGGAGGCTTTCCTGTGTGGCCCCGTCGGGGTAGGAGGTGAGACTGGCGTGGCGCATTCAGGAGGCTGCCGAGTTCGGCACCGCCGGCGGGGCACCAGATGCTTTCTGAGCGAGGACGCACGAGCGTCAGCTGGAAGGCCTGACCATAGTCAATGTTGCGGCATCAATCCCGGCAACTGTTCTGAGTAGACCAACATGGGTTTCAAATGCGGTATCGTCGGGTTGCCGAATGTCGGCAAATCGACGCTCTTCAACGCTTTGACGGCGACGGTGGCGGCGCAGGCCGCCAAATATCCCTTCAGCACCGTCGAAGCCAATATCGGCGAAGTCGCGGTGCCGGATCCGCGCCTCGAGGCGCTGGCGAAGCTCGCCAAATCCGCCAAGAGCGTGCCGACGCGCATCGCCTTCGTGGACATTGCCGGGCTGGTCAGCGGCGCTTCCAGGGGCGAGGGGCTCGGCAATCAGTTTCTCGCGGTGATCCGCGAGGTCGACGCGATTGCGCATGTGGTGCGCTGCTTCGAGAATCCCGACATCCCCCATGTCAACGACCGGATCGATCCGATTGCCGATATCGACACCATCGAGACCGAGCTGATGCTTGCCGACCTCGACAGCCTGGAGCGGCGCATCGACGGCCTTGCGAAGAAGGTGAAGGGAGGCGATGCGGAGGCCAAGCTTTCGCTCGACCTCATCAATCGCGCTCTCGCTCTGTTGCGAGACGGCAAGCCGGCGCGCTTCGTCGACCTCAAGGCCGACGAGGAGAAGGCCTTCCGCGGCCTCGGCCTGCTGACGTCAAAGCCGGTGCTCTATGTCTGCAACGTCGACGAAGCCGCGGCGGCGACCGGCAATGAGTTTTCGCGCAAGGTCGAGCTGCGCGCGCACGAGGAGGGCGCCGGCGTGGTGACGATCGCGGCCCAGATCGAAGCCGAGATCGCGGTGCTGCCGGCCGCCGAACGCGCCGAATATCTGGCCGCAATCGGCCTCAAGGAGGCGGGGCTCGATCGTCTGATCCGCGCCGGCTATGGTCTCCTGTGCCTGCTCACCTATTTCACCGCCGGACCGAAAGAGGCGAAAGCCTGGACCATCACCCGCGGCACCAAGGCACCCCAGGCGGCGGGCGTCATCCATAGCGATTTCGAGCGCGGCTTTATCCGTGCCGAGACCATTGCGTATGACGACTATGTGGCGCTCGGCGGCGAGGCGGGCGCCCGCGAGGCCGGCCGTTTGCGCCTCGAAGGCAAGGAGTACGTGGTCGCCGACGGGGACGTCATGCATTTCCGGTTTGCGACCTGACACGGGCGGGCCGGACATGCGCACCTTCGAGGACCTCAAAGTCGGCGATGTGATGGAATTCGGACCGCTCGCCATCACCGCCGCCGACATTAAGTCCTTCGCGGCACGATTCGATCCCCAGCCCATGCATCTCGACGAGGCTGCCGTCCAGAATACCGTCGTGAGCGGCCTGTTCGCATCCGGCCTGCATATCGTGTGCATGCATATGCGCTTGTTCGCCGACGGAGTGCTGCGCGACAGCACCTCGATGGGCAGCCCCGGCGTCGAGGAAATACGCTACCTTGAGCCGCTGCGCGCAGGCGACAGCCTCACATTGCGGGTCGAGATCGTTGGTGCGCGGCCGTCCAGGAGCCGCCCGCAGATGGGGCTCGTCAATTTTCGCAGCCGCATGGTCAATGGCAATGGCAAGGCGGTGCTGGAGATGACTGAAACTCTGATGTTCGGGCGACGCGCCGGCCACGGGCTCGCGTCATGACGTATTTCGAGGATCTGCGTGTTGGCGCCCGCACGGAACTCGGCAGCCACACGTTCACGGCGGACGAAATCAAGGCATTCGCGCGGGAATTCGACCCGCAGCCGTTTCACCTTGACGAACAAGCGGCAGCGCGTTCCCATTTCGGCGCGCTCTGCGCGTCGGGCTGGCACACCGCGGCCATCTGCCTGCGTCACGTCGTGCTGGCACGCCACCGCGAGCAAGCACAGGAGCGCCAGCGCGGCGAGACGGTCGCCAAGACCGGTCCCTCACCGGGCCTGCGCGATCTTAAGTGGCCAAGGCCAGTCTACGTCGGGGACACCGTCACCTTCGCCCAGGAAATCGTGGAATTGCGCGCGCTCGCCGATCGCCCCGAGGTCGGACTGCGCATCGCGCGCCACACCGGCACCAACCAGCGCGGCGAACTCGTCTATTCAGTGCTGAGCAGTACCTTCATCGAACGGCATACGCCCAATTCGGATAGCATGGACGGCTAGGGCGCAATCGCCTCGGGTCCGCGGCCATCTGCGGCCAGGGCCTCGCCACACCGCTCGGGGAGAGTCAGTCGGAAAGATCACCCTCGGTGGCCTGCAAGCAGCCGGCGCGTGGCGGAACTGACCGCCGATAGCTGGAAAATTTCTGTTGCGCATGCGCCTTGCACACGCGAAAATCCGATCCTAATTACGATAAGAAGTAAGTTTCCCAGGGAGGAACCCTATGGAACTCCTCAAGCTCGTCGCCCTTGACCGGGACGACCTAGAGGTGGTTTCAACCCATTTGCAGGATGCCACGCTGAGTGTCGGCGACGTGCATTGGCGGCCTGCAGAAAAGCGACTGGTGATGAGTCTCGCCCGCTTCGATTGGGCAGGGTCGCTGTGTGAACTCGCCCAATTCCAGCGACGCCGCACGGCACTGCGATTTGACCGCGTCAACAGCATCAAATGCCGCAATGTCGATTGTAAGGATAAGCGGGCGCTGCTCAACTTACTGGCGATCGAATTCGAGGAGCGTGACCCGCCCGGAGGTGTGGTGACCTTGACGTGTTCTGGCGGCGCCGCGCTGCGGCTCGAAGTCGAATGTCTGGAATGCGAGCTGGTCGATCTCGGCCCGGTGTGGATGGAGACGTGCCGCCCGACCCACACAGATGACATCAGGACGGCGTGAGAGCAGCGCCCTGTTAGGCGCCGGTTTTCCTTAATTCTAATCGCGCGCTCGGCGCAGGATAGGCGCCCCGGGGGCGCAATCTCTCAAAGCATATCTCGCGCCGCGCCGCGCCACTCCGCAATGGGTGCGACCGAGCAGCCCCTCTCGGCGAACCGGCGAGCGCAAACCTGCTGCTTTCAAATTTTCGACAAAATGCGCGGCAACCACCTCGCTGCTGTGGCGTCGGTGGTGACCGTTTGCCGCGGATTGCTCGCCGCGGTTTTCGGAAACATGGCGCTCAAGAGCTGCGTTCTGACGGCTGGCATAACCCGCGGGCGTGGTCCGGCGGTTATACTTCTAGCTGCGAGAAACCGTCTCGATGCGGATCCGGCTTCGCCGGTCGTTTGAGAAAACGTCTGATGAGCAATGGCAGATGGCGGCGCCATTTGCTATCCCTCCCGCCGTCCTTCATGCGGGGGAGCGGGAAGGCCCGAGGCAATGCCTATCCATCTCGACAATAGAGCCGAGGATTTTGCCGCACGCTTTGCTGCGTTTCTGGCAACCAAGCGTGAGGGCGCCGCGGATGTGGAAGAGGCAGCGCGCGCCATCATTGCCGAGGTGGCGGCACGCGGCGATGAGGCCCTTTTGGCCTATACGCGCAAATTCGATCGCATCGGCCTGGAGCCCTCCGAACTGCGCATCACGCCGGCGGAAATCGACGATGCCTTCGGCTCCTGCGATCGCGCGGCGCGCGACGCGCTCGCGCTGGCCTGCGAGCGCATCGAGGCCTATCACCGCCGGCAGGTGCCACGCGACGAGCGCTTTACCGATCCGCTCGGGGTTGAGCTTGGCTGGCGCTGGACGGCGATTGCGGCCGTTGGCCTCTATGTCCCGGGCGGTACCGCGGCCTATCCGTCCTCGGTGCTGATGAACGCGGTGCCAGCCAAGGTCGCAGGCGTGCCGCGCATGGTCATGGTGGTGCCCGCGCCGGATGGTCTCAATCCATTGGTGCTGGCCGCCGCAAAACTGGCCGGGGTCGATGAGATCTATCGGGTGGGCGGCGCCCAAGCAGTGGCGGCACTCGCCTACGGCACCACGACGATTGCGCCGGTCGACAAGATTGTCGGACCCGGCAATGCCTATGTGACGGCAGCCAAACGCCTGGTGTTCGGCAAGGTCGGCATCGATATGATCGCGGGTCCTTCAGAGGTGCTGATCCTCGCTGGCAGCGGCGCCAATCCGGAGTGGATTGCCGCCGATCTGTTGGCCCAAGCCGAGCATGATTCGGCCGCGCAGTCGATCCTGATCACTAACGACGCTGCGCTCTCGCGCGATGTGGAGCGCGCTGTCGGAGCGCAGCTTGCGACGCTTCCCCGCGCAAAAGTCGCGCTAGCATCGTGGCGCAACTTCGGCGCCATTATCCTGGTGGATCGGCTGGATGACGCGGTGGCGCTGGTCGACGCGGTGGCGCCCGAGCATCTCGAAATCATCGCCGATGACGCTGAACGTCTGGCGGGTAAAATTCGAAACGCCGGCGCCATTTTCCTCGGCCCCCACACGCCGGAGGCGATCGGCGACTATGTGGCGGGGTCCAATCACGTGCTGCCAACTGCGCGCTCGGCGCGGTTCTCCTCCGGATTGGGGGTGCTCGATTTCATGAAACGCACCTCGATCCTCAAATGCGGACCAGCGCAGCTCGCGCAGCTTGGCCCGGCCGTCATCACGCTGGCACAGGCAGAGGGGCTCGCGGCCCATGCGCGTTCGGTCGCACGGAGGATCAACCGCCGATGATCGCTGGCGCGCACGGTAAGCGCCTCATCAAGATCGTCCTCGATCAGGACAGTATCGGCCCCGGCACCCGAGACGTCGAACACGAACGCGCGGTCGCAATCTACGATCTGGTGGAGCAAAACTCGTTTGCGCCGGTCGGACA